>CAZOGQ010000033.1:0-8774 GCA_964579545.1 Candidatus Woesearchaeota archaeon
ACTACACAAATTCAACAATGATAGATGGATCTCATAATGTTATTTTTTCATGTAATGATACAGCAGGAAATATGAATAACACAGAGATAAGATATTTTTGGGTTATTGCTAATGTGCCTCCTTTTCCAGAAAACATAACTTCTTGGATATCAGGAATAGAAAGCAAGAATGTAACAATAAACTGGAGTCTTGTTGAAACTGCTGATTCATATGTAATTTATTTTGCTGCTAATCTAACTTCAGGTTTTTCAGAAAATGACACAACAACAGAAACAAACTACACAGATGGGAATGCATCTTTATATACAAAGAGATTTTACAAAATCTCTAGTGTAAATACAATTGGAGAGAATATAAGTAGTGTTATTATTGGAAAACAAGATTATGAGTTTAAAAGAAAAACTGGAAGTACAACAAAAAACTGGGTTGGCATCCCTTTCAATGTGTCTTATCTTAATAATGCAAATGATACTTTAACAAATATAACAAATGCAACAAGTATTTCATATTGGAATGCTACAAGACAACAAGCTGTTTTTTGTAATTTATTTAATTGTCCTGATACTTGTACTGATACTGCCTGTAATTTTGATTTAAAACCAGGACTTGGTTATGAAGTGAATATAAATGAAAGCTCTGGCTGGATTAATTGGAGTTTTACAGGAATAGTTTATAATAAACTTAATATAACTTTTATAAGAAATTCAACTAGTTTTGGAAAAAACTGGATGGCTATGTATGCTAATACAAGTCTTGTAAATTTATCTGAGTTTTACAGCAACCTAAGTAATAGTACTGCTGCATCTATAAACTGGTGGGATAATACTGCTCAAAGTCCTGTTGGTTGTGTGTATGTTCCTGTTTGGGGCATGTGGCTTGGAGAATGCAATCTTGAAATTAAAGCACACCACATGTATGAAGTATCAATAAATTTTACTCAAAATTGGACACAAAAATGAACATAAAGAAAACAAAACAAAGAAAAAAAATAAATTTTGTATTTATAATTTTAATATTTTTATTTATCTTAACAACAACAAAAGTTAAAGCAGCTCATGCTGTTTGTGGGAAAGTAGATAATTCTATTAATAATGTGAGTGTTATGTGGCGTTCTGTAATTATTTATTATCACGGGGATAAAGGGAACAATATTTCTTGTCAGATTGGTGAAAATAATAAATATTGTTGTGATTCAGAAGCAATTCCAGAACATGCATGGAAAATTGGCAATATTATTTTTGTTGAAGTGCTTGATTTTGGTGATGGATATAAAGCAGGACCAGTAAATACAATAATGACAGGGTCAGGATATGATATTATGCCAGAAATGACTTTGAAAAAAATAATAAATTTGCATTCCCCAACACATTCCATATTTACTGAAAGTCCTATTCTTCTAAATATAACAACAATTTATGAAAACACAATTTGGTATAATTTAGATAATGAAAAGAACACAACTTTATGTGCAAATTGTAATCATACTGAAAAATTATTAAATCCTGGATACGGGCAACATGAAATCTCAGTTTATGTTAATGATTCTCAAAATAATATTTACAAAGAAAGCAATTCTTTTGCTATACTCTCAGAAATAGACTTTTCTAGGAGTCATGAATGTGGGGGTTGTAGGAAAAATAAAGTACCGCCACTTACAGATATAAATATGAGTATTGAAGTTAATTTATCTCACGAAATTAATAGCTTTTATTTTATTGATTATTATCCAAAAAACTGGAATTTAGTTAATATGCGAGAAGGAGCTATTGAAAATTATTCTGAAACTCATAATAAAATGTACTGGCTTGTATCTGGAAAAGAAATTTCTAAAAGCTATATTATACAAAGTCCTAATAAGAATAATCCTCCGATAGAATACACATTCCAATCTGAAATAGACGGCCAGTTAAGTGGAGAATGGAAAGTCAAAGTTGTTGGCAAAATAACTGTTATAACCGATTATATTTACTCAAGATTTAAAAAATTATTAAAAAGACTCTAGAAAAATATTTAAATAAGTTTAGCTGACTTAGAACAATGGCAAAAAAAATAATAAGGAAAAAAAGGCAGGGAAAAAAAATTAAGACTTTATTTTATGCAGTGGGAATCTTATTGTTAGTTCTAGTTATTTATGGGATTTTTTCTAAAGCACAATTTAATTCATATTATTCAGATTATTATTATCCTGGTTTAAGTGAAGAAGAAATTATTTTTCCAATAAATATAACTGAAAATGGAACTTTAAAATATTTATTTGAATTAAAAGTAAAGCCAAATGGCAAAGGGGATAATTTAATAATTTTTCCCATTGTTCCTGAAGAAACAAAAACAGCATCTCTTTTGTTAAATTCAATCCCATATTGTGATGCTGTTAGTTATTTTGATAAAAATATAAATAAAACAGTTGGTTTTGTAGCTGCATTTGGGGGACTTGGCAAAGATTTTAGAATTATTCCACATGTAGTTTATGAAGTTAATGTGGTAAGAGATGTTAATTGGACATTGATTATAAGAAACTAGGAAGGAATAGTTACTAAAATGAAAAGATTACGCATGTTTTTGATTATTTTCTGTTTTTTAATACTTATAGCTATCTTAATAAAGACAGGAAAAGCAATGCCAAGCCACTGGATTGTTGGTTTGGTTAATGATGCAGGAGACGGCGAACCTGCAGATGGGCATATTATAATAATCTATCATCCTGAAGATAGAACAGACAATGAGACAGATATTATTGGGCCTAGTGGGAATTCAGGAACAGGCAATAGATATATGATAGATTGTGAGTCACTTGATACATCATGCCAAGTCGGAGATACAATTTCTATTGAAGTGCTTGATTCTGGAGATAACTACAAAAGTGATCAAGTAAATGTAACTATAAGTGGCGCAGGGTATGATATTGCCCCTGATTTGACACTTGAAAAACAAATAATTGTTGAACTTAATTTCACAACCAACTCAATAGATTGGGGAAGTGGAAGTATTGATTCAGGGGTTGTTCGTGCAGTACTTGATCTTTTTGCTGGAACTGTAGAAAATGGCAGCTGGGGGGCGCAAAGCAATGGGCTTGTGCTTGAAAATATAGGAAATGTTGGTGTAAAACTAGAATTAGTGAGTAATAAAAATGCATCTTCATTTATTGGTCGTGGAGCTCCTGAAGAAAATGAAGATTTTGAATGGAAAATTGTAAATACAACTGCAAGTTGTAATGAAACATTTAATAACACAGATTTCGATAATGTTGCTGTAATTAATTATAGACAGATCTGCCCTGAATTTTTTTATAATGATACTAAAGATAATGTAACAATATACTTCAAAGTGATTATTCCTTCAGACACATCAAAATCGGGTGGGCAAACAGCTATAATAACTGCTAGAGGAACACAGATCGTTTGATAAAATGGTAAGAAAATCAGATACAAGATTAAAAATATCTATTAAAAAGTTAGTAGCTTTGGTACTTATCGTCATAATTTTCTCAGTTCTTATTTCATTAATTATCTGGAAATCAGTTTTTGATCCAGGAAGTTTGGTTCGATATAAAGAAACAAAAACTAGTTCAGATAAAGTTAGTGAAAAAGGGGGCGGCAGCTCTGTTGGAATTGGAATTATCCATAATAAAACAAATAAAACTTTAAATTTTACAACAGGAAAATGAAAAAAAGAAAGGTTAATATTAAAAAAACAAAACTCTTTTTTTTATTGACTACAATTTCTATCATCACAATTGCAGCCAGTTTTTTGATTTTATATTTTTTCTTCAGGCCAGACCAAGTTGTTGAATATGAAATGACTCTTATTATAAGCGATCATTCTGGTTTTGATTTAAATAAAACTGCCATAACTTTTGGTATGGTTGCTCCAGAAGGTTCTTCAATGAGGTATTTTAATATCAAGAATAATGAAGATGGAAATAAAGTGATTATAAAAGCAACAGGAAACATAGCTGATTTGGTAAGTGTTTCTGATAATAAATTTATAATTAAGCCACACGAAGTTAAACCAATAGCAATTACTTCGGTTGCGCCTGTAAACGCTGAGTTTGGGAATTATTCTGGAGTTTTAAAAATAAACCTTTATAGAAAATAATTTTATATATAGCAAAGGCGCTATTTTAGTGAATTACTTGTGTCCTCTACTGTGGTTTTATTATTTTCATTCATTAGGTTATCTATTGGACTTTTTATTTTTTTAAGTTCTTCTCCTGAAATATGGGTATATATCTCTGTAGTAGAAATTGAACTATGACCCAGTAATTCTTGTATCTTTCTTATGCCGACCCCATCTTCCAGAAGATGGGTTGCAAAACTATGGCGGAGAGTGTGACAATGAACAGATTTTTGAATTCCTGCTCTTTTAGCAGCTTTATTTACGATTTTCTGCATATTTCTTGCAGACAATTTTCCTTTTGGCCCAGTAAATAGAAACTCTTCTTTTACCTGTCTTTGTTTTTCTGCTTGCTCTTTTAATTTATTAAAAAGAAAGACAGGTATATTGAAAATTCTATCCTTTTTTCCTTTTGCTTGTCTTATATACCCTATTTTCTCAACAAAATCAAAGTTATTAGGCTGAAGATTTATAATTTCTGAGACACGCATTCCACAAGCATACATCAAACTAACCATTAACCTACTCTTTTTATTTCCTAATGCGCCAAGTAATTTTTTTACTTCGTCTTTACTTAAAACAATTGGGAGTCTTTTTTCTTTTTTCGGACGTTTAATTGTAGATGTTGGATCTTTTTTTAAAATATTTGAGTAAGCATACTTTATAGCAGATAAGAATAAAATTATAGACGAAGATGAATTATCTATTAGTTTTTCAGCAATATAATTCTTAATGTCTTGCTCGCCTATTTCTTCAGGCTCTTTCCCTATAAAATCTAAAAAAAGAGAATTTGCTCTAACATAATTCTTAGTTGTATGCTCAGAATTTTTTGATATTTTCAGCTCAGTTTCAAGTTTTTTTAAAAATTCACCTTTTTCCATAAGAAAAATTATACGAACTCACTTATAAATTTATGTTTGCTTTAGTATAGTTCCTAATTTTATTATTGAAATCTATTTTTTTCTTATAGCCAAGACACTTAACCCATACTTATCTATTTTTTTTACTATGAAATTTCTCCATATTTTTAGTATTAAATTTGTAAAGTATTTCACACTCTATTTTTCTTCCAGTAAGCTGTTTTTTTCCTTGTTTTTGTTCCTTCAGTACAAGAATATCTCCTGCTTTACATTTAAAGTCTGCCAAGCGCACTTCAAAACGTTTTTTGCCTTCTATAACTGCTTCAAAACATCTTTGTTGGATTTTTTTCAATTTTCATAATTTTAATATTTCATAAAGAGTTATAAATTTATTTACCTGCCAAAAACTCTTGTATCAGGTGATAAAAGAAAAATATGATCTTGTTTGTGTCGGAGTCCCCGATATAATCTTTGCAAAAACTCTCTTTTTGATTTATCAATATAAAAATCAATATAATGCTGTGGCCTGGTCCTTTTAAGTACTCTCCAAAAAAGAGAATTAATATCTGGATAAGGATACTTTGTTAAGACTATGCTTTTACAAATATTGCCCGGAAAATCTACTCCACGAGTGCATTTTGTTGAATATAAAACAGGGACCTGCCTTGTTTTAAATCTTTTAATAATCTCTCCAAGAATATCTTTGTATTGTAGTTTCTTTAATTTTTCCCTAGTCATAATATTTAAATTGTAATTTTCAGCTTCTTTTTCTGAAGGTAAATCTTTAAAAGAAACAACATGAACTAAAGCTGGCTTTTCTGCATTTTCTATGCATTTGGAAAGAGCAACAAGATACTGTTCCCTTGATACCCTGCCAGTCCTAAAATTTTCATACTTGCAGTTAATCTCAAAACCAGTTCTTTGTTCAGTTATTTTTCCAGGCATTTTAGTTTCAGCTTCAATAATTTTAAAATCAGATATGCCAAAAATCTCTTTTAGGACTTTTTCGGAATGAATCGTTCCAGACATCAGCACAAGAACATTGTTCTTATCTAAAAGTTCTTTAAATCTTTCTTTAAGATTTGTTGTTATTAACCTGGCAATTATCTCTCTGTTCTCTTTATAAAAAGAAATAAAAGTTTCTTCAAAAAAATTCTTAAAGATTTTAGCAACTTTTTCTATATGATAACAATAATTTTCTTCATCGCACTCTACATAATCCATAAGGCTGGAATTTAAGAAAGTCTGCAAAATAGAAAAAATTTTTGTGTTTTTTATTGGAATTATCTCTTCATTTAAAATATGCTCAGTAATTTTCTTGTCTTTTAAAATGTTAGCAGTTAGTTTTATTAATTCATCTAGAATTTTTTGGATTTTTGCATCATTCGGAAATAGCATGCCAAGAGCAAAATTCAGCCTGTTAAAATTTATTTTCTCTTGATTTGAAAAACTATCCAAAAATTCATCGCATTCGTCAATAATCTCTAAATCTGTAGCAGGTTTTCTGTTCATAACACTTTCTAGTTTGTATTTTTGGCTGTTAAAAATTATAACATCTGAATTAAGATAAGCATGATACTGGTCACAGTAACCGCAGCCTTTTTTTCTTTGATAAATTGTATGTTTTAAACCGCCAATACTATCATAATTTAATTTTTTTGCATCTTCAAGCACATTTAAAGAAATCTCAGAAGGAACAATTGGACTCCAGTAAGGGCAAATAGGAGCAATTGATAATCTTCTTACTCTGTTAATTGGAATTAATTCACTTGACCTTATTCTCTTATTTTTTTTCAAGTACTCTCTAATTTTTTTAATATTCTTTTCTTTAATTTCAATCTTACATGGAATAAATGGGTTATCACAGGAAAGTTCTTTATTCTTTTCATAAGCTTCATTATTATCTAAGTTGAATATATTATTATCAAAAATATTAAGAGTTGTATCTTTTTCTTTTTTATTCTCCTTTTCTTGCATATTTTTAAAAAGCTCTTTATTTTCCCTAAGGAATAAACATTTATGATTTATTCTTCCGGTTATTACTTTTATATCTAGCTTCTCTCCATCTTCTTTGATGACATATTTGTTTTTTGTATAATCATCTTCATATTGTTTTTGAAGATTTTTAATTGGAACAACAATAGATATTTTTCCTAATTGTTTTGCAAGATTTAATGCAACCGCAGACTTACCAGTCCCACATACGCCTTTAATAAAAATAACTTTATCGCCCCCTTTAATTGCTTTGATTATTTCTTGAACAACATCTTCCTGACTCTTATTATTTGAAAAAACAAGTGGGGGCAAAAACAGGCATTCTTTATTTTTTCCCTCTTTTTTCTCGTATAAACTCCAAGACATTTTAACCTATGATATATTTTATAACTGGGGCTTTATAATAATTTATATAGTAAAAAATTAAAATCATAAAGCTTTTATAATCTTGAATTTAAATTTAAGAATGGGAAGAAGAAAGGTTGCAGTTATTGTTTTTTATGATAATGGTAGAAATATTCTTATCCAAGATAGAAGGAATATTAAAAAATGGGGAGAAGGATATGGTCTTTTTGGTGGCAAAATTGAAAAAAATGAAGAACCTGAACAAGCTTTAAAGAGAGAAATAAAAGAAGAATTAAATATAAATATTAAGAATTTTAAATTATTTAAACACTTTACTCAAGAAATAAAAGAAATAAATTTAGAGGTAGAACGTTTTGTTTTTATTTCAAAAATGCCTGAACTTGAAAAATTAAAAGTAAGAGAAGGAAAAGCAGCCATTATGAAATTTGAAGATAGTTTTAAATTAAAAATGGTTCCAGGAGATATTGATATATTAAAAGAAATGTATAATTCTCTAAAACTGCATAATTAAAATGGGAATCTTTAATATTTTCAAGAAAAAACAGAAAATCGGAGAAACTAAACAAGAGAAAATAAAAATTGAAAATCTTAATGAGTGGATTTCAAATAAGAAAAGACGAACACAAGTACAAGAAGAAAAATTAATAAAGGAAATTAAAAACAAAGTTCTACAGCTTAGCGAAGAGCTTGAAGGAGAGAAAAAAATTCTTGAAAAAAAAGATGTTGAGGAAATAAAAGCAGAGGAAAAAATTAAAGTTGTGGTAAAAGAAAATCTAAATAATTACATTGAACATCTTGATAAATTAATAAAAAAACTTAAAGATCTTGAACAAGAAAATAAAGTTAATAGTTTAATTGAAAAAATAAATTTAACTTTCTCTGATTTTAAAAAAAGGTCTTTATTGAGCTTTCAAAAAGCAACATTTCTAGTAGGCAAGGAGTTGGGAAATGTTAAGAGCAGCATAAATAATTTTTTAAAACAATTTAAAAACACGTTTGAGCAAAATAAAGAAGAGATTGAGGGTTTCAAGACAATAAACCTTATAGAGACAAAAATAAAAAAATTTCTTGGATTTGAAAAAATAAAATCTAGAAATAAAGAGGATATCAAGGATATTAAAGAAAAAATAAGAAGTTTAGAGGATGATAATGAAATTTTAGAGGAAGGTATTAAGAGGATAGAGAAAAGCAAAGAGTATGTTGAAGAAAAGAAAAAAGAGGAAAAATTAGAGAGAGTGTACGGGGGGTTAAAAAAAGAAATTTATAAGCTAAGAGAAATAATTGATTTTAAACTTTTAGCAGATAATTTCCATTCCGATGAAAAAAAGATGAATATCATAAAACAATATAGGGGAAATTTTAAGGAAGCTTTTGAGAAAGATGGTGGAAGGAAGATTGTTGAATTAATGAATGAAGCAAACATAAAAAGCAACAAGATAC
>CAZOGQ010000034.1:0-7417 GCA_964579545.1 Candidatus Woesearchaeota archaeon
CCTGGTACAGAAGTTTATGAGGAGAACTTAACATTCTCAGCCAATGTCAGCTGGGTGAATTTCACTATACAAAGTATAACTGATAATCTAACAATAGGGAGAATGAATTTTATAATTAACAAAACTCTTATAGGAAATCATACATTAAATATAAGTGTTAATGATTCAATAGGAAGTACTGATTCAAAATTATTTACAATATATGCAGAGAACAACACTGCTCCTCAATGGAACTCAAGTTTAAATTTAACTTATAATTTAACTGAAGAGCAAGAGTTTTATTTAAATCTCAGTGCGAATGTTAGCGATGCAGAAGGCGATAACATAACATTTTCATATGCAAATTTAACTTATTTCCCTTCTTTTAATCTTACTACAGCAGGAGTGATTAACTTTACTCCAGATGATATAGATATGGGTTTTCATCAAGTTATAATAAATGCAACTGACGGAAAAACCCCCTCTTTTAGAACATTTAATTTTACTTTAGATAACACCAATGATGTCCCTTTCTTTTTAGACATCGGAGATTGGACAGCAGAAGAAAATTCTTTATTTGAAAATTCTACGCGAATATGCGATGATGACTTTTTAATTAGTAATAAGACCATATATAATGAAACTCTTACAATAAATCTAACTATCCAAGGCCTTAACTCAACTCTATTTAGTTTGACTTTTAATTCAACTATTGAAAATTGCTCAAGTTATAATATTTCTTTTACTCCAGATGTAGGAGATGTTGGAATTTACAATATAACCATAAATGTTACAGATAATGATGCTGTTAGTAATTTCACAATATTTAATCTTACTGTTTTAGATGAAAATGATGTTCCTATTATAATGAATCTTACAAATTACACTACAGGTGTAAACAAGAGTTTTATTCTTATGATTAATGTAACAGATGAAGAAGATGAGAACAACACAGGCGGGAATTTAACTTTTGCTATATGCAACATGAGTATTGGTGAGCTTTTTTTCAATATTTCTTCAATCGGTGTAATAAATTTCACAGCAAATTCTAGCCAGTCAGGAAGGTATCATATTAATTTTACTGTAAATGATAGTGGTATAGGGGGGACAAGGAATAAATCAAATTCAAAAGATTTTTGGATATTTGTTTACGGTGTTCCTGTATTAAACATTTTATCTGCTCCGCCTTTTTTCTCTGAAATAAACAGCGAGGAAAATGGCAGTTTAAATTTTTCAGTATCTGCAGAGGATGGAGCTAATAATAACTACACAGCAAGATGGTATATTGGTAACATGTTGGCAAATACATCTACTACAGTACTTGGCCAACCACCTAGTTTTTATTATACTTTTAATTTTACAGAAGAAACAGAATGTAGTGGGGTAAACAAGACATTGTTAGTTAATATCTCAAATCCAGAATATAGTAATTCTACTTGGTGGGATCTCTCAATTAACCATACAAATTATCCAATAATTAGATATAATTACATTGGAAGCCAGTCAGCAACTGGAACCTGTATCACTCTTGACCTTGAAGATTATTTTAGGGACTATGATGCAACAGATGTTTGCCATAATCAAAGTGTTAGTTTTGATTATACATTAATGAATAGCTCTTTTTCTGAATTAAATAAAACAAGCGGAACAATTACAGTCACTTTCTTTAACTGGAATGTGAATTTCAGCTCACAAATACAGGCAACTGAATATTTCAAAATAACTGCAAATGATTCTAATTCTAGTGCTAATAGTAATAATTTTAGCGTAACAATCAATGCTCAGACCCAAACAATACCCCAATCAAGTGGAGGCGGAAGCAGTGCTAAAAAACCTGTGAGCCTGAAGATAATAATGCCAGATTCAATATCTGTTTTTACAAAAGGTTTGGTTGTTTTGCCAGTAAAATTAATTAATAATGGTGGGATAGTTCTTAATAAAATAAATCTTACAACTGCTGTATTTAAAAATAAGGACCAAGTAAAGGAAATTGTTGAAGCTAAATTAAGCAGAACTTTCTTTGAAAAACTAGTTCCTGGGCAAGAAGAGAGAGTTAATCTTTCCTTGATTATAAACACAGAAGAACCGGGGGATTATGAGATAAATGTTAATGGTACTGTGGAAAACCCGAAATATTCAGATTGGGGTAAGATGTATTTAACAATAAGAGAGGCAAATAAAACTGAAGCTGAAAAAATAATTATTTTTACAGAAGAACTTATTGTGAATAATCCTGAGTGTCTTGAATTAAAAGAATTGTTAAATGAAGCAAAAAAAGCATTTGAGAGCAAGGATTATGGAGCTGCATTTTCAAAATCTCAGGAAGCAATTGAAGCATGTAAATATTCAATTAGCCAGAGGGGGAGACTCAACCCCCTAGAAAAATCAAAAGCTAAAATTCCACTCTATATAAAAATATTGTTGGGTTTAGCTATTCTTTATGTCTTGGTTTTGATTGCATACAAAATGATTATAAGGAGAAAAGTTTAAAACTTATAAATAACTAATATTTTAAGATGGAGAAAATAAAAGAAGAGGTTGTAGAGGAATGTTCAGGTATAATTGAGAAAATAAAAGACGAAGTTGCTAAAGCCATTGTTGGGCAAAGAGAAGTTTTACATGGTTTTATAAGGGCTATCCTTTGTGATGGCCATGTCTTGTTAGAAGGAGTTCCTGGAATTGCAAAGACATTAATGATAAGGGCCCTTGCTGCAGTAACTGGATGTGAATTTAAAAGAATACAATTTACTGTTGATTTATTACCTACAGATATTCTTGGAATAACCACTTTCACTCCACAAAAAGGTTTTGAAGTAGTCAAGGGACCAATATTTGCAAATTTTGTTATAGCAGATGAAATAAATAGAAGCCCCCCTAAGACACAATCAGCTTTATTAGAGGCTATGCAAGAGAGGCAAGTAACGATTGGCAAAAAAACTTTCAAACTTCCAAATCCTTTTTTTGTTATGGCAAATCAAAACCCTTTAGAAACAAGTGGTGTTTATCTGTTGCCAGAAGCGCAGTTAGATAGATTTATTTTCAAAATACTTATGGGATATCCAAATAAAGAAGAAGAGCAGAAGATATTAAAGCAGAACATAAACTTGATGAAATTTGAAGATTTTGGTATAAAACCAATTATAAATGCTGAAATAATAATAAAAATGCAGGAGCTAACGAGAAGAGTATATTTAGATAAAGATATAGAAAAATATATAGTAAAAATTGTTGCATTAACTAGGGACAAGAAAGCATTGGAAAAGTCACATTTTATAGAGTGGGGAGCATCTCCTCGTGCGTCAATTAATATATTTATAGGATCAAAAGCCCAGGCACTTGTAAAAGGAAGGAATTTTGTTACTCCACAAGATGTTAAAGATGTTGCATATGATGTTCTTAGACATAGAGTTATTTTGAATTATGAGGCAACAGCGAGCGGAATAAAATCTGAAGATGTAATAAAGGGTATACTTGAAAAAGTTCCAGTTCCTTAAATTGTTTCTTATTTAATAGTAATAACAAAGAGAAAAACTTATATTAGATTAAATACTATGAGATATTATGAAAAAAACAAGCAGGCTAAAAGTATTTAGAAGTGGTCTGGCGAAGTTAGTTGTCGGAGCAGCCTTAGCTGTAAGTCTTGGTGGAAAAATTATAGCTGATGATTATTATGTCTCAACAACAGGCGATGATTCAAGAACAGAACAACAAGCACAAAATATTTCTACACCATGGAAAACAATTCAGCATGCTATTGATTCTATCGAAGGCGGCGAAGAAAATCCCCATGCAATTCATGTTATGCCAGGAACTTATATTGAGAATATTGTTATGGATAATTATGAATCATTACAAGGAGCTGGAGCTGATAAGACAATTTTAAGATCGGTAAATGGAGAAAATATTATATCTGGAGCCGATAATGTTAAAATAGATGGATTTACAATACAAGGACCTGGAATTGGTGTTAGAAGCTATTATCCATCAATAAGAATTTCTAATAATATAATCACTGGTTGTGGTGCCGGTATTGGTTTTGGTAACTACCCTTATTTATTGTGTAAGCCGTAGGCAATTATTAAAAGAGAGAATAACCATATTAAGCTTCTTTTTTGGAATGGGCTATATGATATAGAAAAAAGTACTAATATTAAAGATTGGATTAAAGTTGGCAAAACATTAAGGTTTGACAAAACATTCAATTCTATATGGACCGAGACAATTACAGGGCATCAGGCTTTTTACAGGGGTCTTTTTGTTGGTGGGCTTTTTCCAGAATCGGTTGGTGGAGAAGTTTATAATAATCTTATAGTAGGTAATACTTGGGGTATTAAATGCAAGTGGGGCGCCCATCCAGAAATAAGAAATAATACAATCACCAACAATGCTGAAGGAATTAGTTGTTTTGGTGATGAAGACTACCATCCTACACCTACTATAACAAATAATATAATCTGTAACAACTATTACGCGGGTGAGAGTCCTGAGGAGTGGCCAGGTGGAGGGATTTGTTGTCTTCACGTTTGTTCCCCTACAATCACATACAATAGTGTTTGGAACAATGTGTATGTGACTGACGATAAAGTTTGGAGTAATAATTACAAAGGTTGTTCTCCAGGAGAAGGGGATATATCTGCTGACCCTTTATTTGTTACTCCTCCAGATTGTGATGGAATTTGGCTGGGGGCTTTTTATCATAATGACGATATAAGAAACTATGATTTTCATTTAAAACAAAACTCGCCTTGTATAGACACAGGAATAAATGAAAATGCTCCTGAATTTGATTTTGATGGCAACCCTCGTCCTTACGATGGAGACGGTGATGGTGAAGCAGTTGTTGATATAGGTGCTGATGAGTATGTGCTTAAAAGCACTACTAATCCTAGATGGGATTCTGATTGGGTTGAAGTTAACAAATTCTACAGTAATGGGCAGAGACAATGGTTACAAGATCCAGAAGCTCCAGATACTCGGGCATTTTATAAAATTGCAGTTCGTGAACCTGATTTTAGAATGAAAGATGGAATTGAATATTATTTAGAAACTGATAAACTAGCTTACAGAAAAGGCGAGCAAGTTAATATGGTTTACAGAGTAACTAATCATCGAGAAGATCCAGTAACACTTAAGTTTGTAGGAATTTTTACAGCTGAAAAAGATGGAAAAATTTATTATGACTATAATGGGGGGATTCAAAGATGCGGCCATATTGGTTTACTCTTCCCCCCAGCGAGTTTAAAGAATTTTTTCCAGGAGGAGGTCCATGGAGAATAGGAAATGATGCAGAAATGGGAATGTATAATGTAACTGGTGCATTACTCCATACAGAAGAGGGTGGTATTCCTGTCTCAATTACAGTAGATGTTATTGAATAAATAGTTCTCTGCTAACTAAAAGGAACTAGAGAAAATAAACAGGAAATTATTTAAATTATTTATTCTTGTATATTTAGGTAGTAAAAATGTTTCAAAAAAGAGGTCGAAAAAGTTTTATATTGTTAATTATTCTATTTACAATAATAATAATACATATAATCCTTCTCTCCAGTATTTCAGTCTCTGATATTGAATCAAATAATCAAAAATCTTTAAATGTTATTTCTAATGAAATCCTTTTAAAATCAAGAAGATTTGTTCCTGATGAAGGAATAACTCAAGAATTTAAAGAAAAAATAAAAACAATCCCTGAAAGAGCACATGTTTTAATCCAGCTTAATAAAAATCCATCAATTGAAGAAAGGAAGATGTTTGAAGCGAGAGGAATAAAATTATTATCTTATATTCCAAATAATGCTTGGTTAGCTTCTATTGCTTCTAAAGATGTTGAAGCTGTTTCTCAACTTTCTGATGTAAGATTTATAGACGAAATTTTACCAGAAGATAAACTTTCCCCTGCGATTAGAGAAAGAGGTATTGGCAAACATGCAATTAATGAAGATGGAACTGTAAGTTTAAGTGCAGATGAAATAAATCAAAGTTATATGTCTAATCTGTACAAATACAATACAAATAACTGGGCTCTTTATGTTAATCAGTCAGATTTAAAAACTGGTACTTATACTTATTATAGTTCTGCTGAAGATATATTCAATAATGTTAATCAGACAGAAATAAGAAATATTACTAAAACTTAAAAAAATGAAAAGATATTTAAATGTTGATTTTGCTAAGACTATTTCAGAGTTTGAATCTGCATTAAGAAAATTTGTTATAAAAAAAGAGGTCTATACAAGAATATTCAGAGGAAAGGGATTAGAATTTGATGGTTATAGAGACTATGCACCAGACGATGATTCTAGTATGATAGACTGGAAAGCTACAATGAGGGCAGGTGGAAAACTACTTTGCAAGCAGTATATAGAAGAAAGAGACCTAAAAATTTTATTTGTTGTAGATGTAAGTGATAACATGATTTTTGGTTCAGGAGAAAAATTAAAATGTGAGAAAACCGCAGAACTTGTTATTGCTTTAGCACATGTATTTATGACTGCAGGAGACCGGGTTGGATTATTTCTTTCAAGTGATAGAGTAAATAAAATGGTTTTGCCTGGCAGGGGAAAACCCCATTTCGAGGCTCTAGTCACTCAAATAGTTAATCCATATTTTTATGGTGGAATACCAAGAATAAAAGATACAATTCTTTTTTTATTAAAAACTTTCCCAAAAATACCAGACGCCATTTTTTTAGTTTCTGATTTTATAAGAATGAGGAGTAATGCAAGAGAGATTATCTCTGTTTTGGGAATGTTGTCAGATGTTGTTGCTTTGATAATCGAAGACCCTGTTGATTATTCAATGCCAGATATGTCTGGCGAAATAACTATCCAAGATCCTTATACTGGCAAACAGATTATTGTTAATCCACAGAAAATAAAAGAGAAATATGGAAAATATGCTTTAGAACAGAGAGAAATTATAAAAAATGTCTTTGATAGGTCTGGTGTAGATTATACTTTTTTAAGAACAGACAAGACATTTATCAATCCGATAGTTTCATTTTTAACAACAAGATTAAGGAAAAAGAAAAGTATACTTACAAAATAAAATGAACATAGTTTTCAATAATCCAGAGTATCTTTTTTTACTATTTGCAATACCGTTAGTTATAATAATTCATGTTTTGACTATGAAAGCAAACAGAAGGAGCGCAGTTAAATTTGCAAATTTTGAGGCCATACAACGCGTAGCAGGCGTATCAATAATCTCTAAAAACCTAACAACTCTTTTTATAACTATCATAATTGTTTCACTTATTATTTTTTCAGTTGCAGGAATGGAAATACATACAACAAAGAGAGCAAGCAAATTTTCATTTATTATTGTAATAGACGCTTCTCAGAGCATGACTACTGAAGATATTCTACCAAACAGGCTGGAAGTTGCAAAAAAAACAGCAAAAGAGTTTGTTGATTTTCTACCAGAATTCACAAAAGTTG
>CAZOGQ010000034.1:7427-8768 GCA_964579545.1 Candidatus Woesearchaeota archaeon
AGTATCTTTTTCAGGAGTAGCATATATCGAAAGAGACTTAACAACAGATAAGTTTTCAGTAAAATCTTCTATAGATGGTATAAATATTAAATCTGTGAGTGGCTCTAATATACTTGAAGCAGTGAGGACAGCAGCAAATATGTTTGGTAAAGAAGAGGATAAAGCGGTTATTTTGTTAAGCGATGGTCAGATAAATGTTGAAGGAATACAGGACGTTATAGATTATGCTAATGAAATGGATGTTCTTGTTCATACTTTTGGTATAGGCACGTTGAAAGGTGGTAGGAATGAAATTTTTATTTCAAAACTTGATGAAGATGCATTAAAGGGGTTAGCAAAAAATACAGAAGGAAAATACTATCGTATATGGAGCAAAGAAGATTTTTCCAATGCTTTTTCTGATATATTAAAAGTGACAAAAAAACAAGTATCTATAGATGCCTCAAAATATCTTTTGTTTTCAGCTGCAATTTTATTTATAATAAACTGGTTTTTGTCAATGACAAGATATAAAATTTTACCTTAAACATTGGTCATTTTTTTATACAACTGCATTAATTTCGGTTGAAGCTTTACTTTGTTTTTTGAATCAATTCGTTTGTATAATTTAGTTATGTTTATGTAAATTTGTTGTGCCTTACCCATATCATTTTTCTTTAAACTCTCTATTCCTTCTTTAAATAGAATTTTTATTTGCTTTACATTCTTCTTGCTCATTCCTTTTATTTTTTTTGCCTGCTCGCTAATTACTCCTTCTTCTGTTATTATCTTTTCAAGCTGGTCTAGAATCTCTAGTACGTTATCTTTATCAATGCTATCTTTTGAATATACAATTTCAGACAAACTTTCGCATATTTTTGCTTTATTTGAATCCCCTGCTTTTTTGAATTCTCCTGCAAGTTCTTCATATGTTGCTTCTCTATTCAACCCAAGATAATCACGAAAAAAAGATTTTCCAATTGAATTTATTAACATTACAAGCTGTTTTGGATCTAATTCAGAAGAGCGTTTTTTTATTTCTTTTATCTGTTTTGTATAAAAGAAAGTTCTATTCAAGCTTATTTCTTTTATCCTCTTTTTCACACCCTTTTCCAATATTAGAAGAATAATAGATACAACGAATAAAAATATGGCTAAGACAAATAATATTACTGTTTCTCTACTTCCAGATATTAATGGTATTTCAAGCAATAAAAACATTTTAACCCCATTTCTTTTATATGAATATTTTTTAGCATATATAAATATTGCGTTTAGACGGGTTAGCTTAGCTTTCTGAAGCTATTTTTATAATTGCTCAAAGATATCTACACACTTTTAGTGTGTAGCATAACTTATTTC
>CAZOGQ010000035.1:0-6515 GCA_964579545.1 Candidatus Woesearchaeota archaeon
AGATGATAACGACCCTCTTATCAATATAATGCCAGAAACTGAAACAGGTAAAAAAACTCCAGCAAAGTTATCAAAAGAAACTTTATATTATATTAGCTTAAGTATTTTACTTCTTGCAGATATTATTGTTTTAATTATTTTAATTAAAAAAGTGCTTGTGTTAAAGAGATTAAAGAAATTAAAAGTCAATAAATATTGATAAATTAGGTCATTATAATTAATATTAAATCACAAAAACCCTGTGTTTTATCACATAAAAAATTTAAACTTACTCTTTTCTATAAAATCTATCTCTAAATCCTTTACTATCTGTAACAATATTTTCTAGATTTTCTTGCAAATCTATACTTGTTTGTCTAGTTTGTGTAGGATTTATGTTTATCACTCTTTCTGACTCAATTATTCCAGTTTTTTCATTTTCTTCTTTTAGTTCCCTATATGAAAGTGTTGCTAGATGAAAGAGTTTGCCTGGATGCCACTCTTCTTCAGGATATTGCTCAACATACTTTGGGCATATTCTTATTACTGTGTCTTTTTTACTAATTAAGTATCCTTCTTTACAATTAAATCTTTGTTTGCAGCGTCTTTCTTTAAGACGCTCGCAATCAGGTGTTTCTCTTATATACTTACTTCCTATTTCTTTTACAATAATTTTATTGATTGTAAGTTTCTTGATCAGAAATTTCACTATCAAATCTCCCAGAAACTATCCCTGCCTCACGTATTTTTTCTTGTAAAGTTTGTAAAGGATTTTCTGATTCTCTTATACTATCTCCAAGTGCCATTAAAGTACTTATCCCATCTTCATCTAATATGCCGTTCTCACATGATTTTTCGTACTTATGACATAATCCTAAATTCCTGCCGTCTTTATTCAAGATTCCTGTTTCATCACAGTTAGCAGGTATTTTACATCCGTTTCTATAATAAGCACATTGAGTATTCAGTTTCTCATAAATTCTTCCCATTTCTTTTACAATAATTTTATTGACTATTGATTATAAGAGTCAGATGGTCTTGGGTATTCAACTCTTTTCATAACTTTTTTTGCATAAGCTTCTGCTTCTTCTGCTTCTTTTTCTAAAACTGCAGTACATCCAGTAGGGATCGTACCTCTAAATGGCAATCTAATTTCTACAGATTCTGCAATTGATGCAAGTTGGTTTTGTCTTGTTGCGTATGTCATTTTATGATATTATTTATTTAATATATACATTAGTTACTACTCAATAGTTTATAAATCTTTGGGTTTTGTTATATTTTTTCCCCCTGTTTCTTCTTAGCTTTTTCTTTATCTTGGTTTTATAGTAATTAAACCAGAAAAATCTTACGTTTACGAGCTTTTAGATATTCTGTTACACCTTTGCTCTTTAAATTTCACCAGGCACAAGTAATAAAGTTTCACGACGACAAGGCAGTTTGATTTGTCAAATTCAGTGGTTATAAATCTTTAAATACTAGATTATACAAAGATAATCCATGCAAAAGGTGAACTTATTTTTGTTTAGTGTATTTTTAAGTTTAATTATGGTATGTTTGGTTGTATCTGCTGTAGATAAAGCAGATGTTGCTTATGTTTATCGCAAAATCTTTGCAGTAGATAAAAATATAATTTCTGTGTTCAATAGCCTTGGTCTTGAAGTTGAACTTATTAGAGATTCTGATATTAGGAGAACAGATTTTTCCCAATATAAAATAATTTTCGTTGGAGATGAGAGATTTAGAAACGAGGAGTATATTCCAATTTTTCAACACCCAAGTGTAATCACAAATTATTATCATGGTTATGAGTTCGGCCTAACAGACCCTGATGGTGTTTCTCAAATAGCTTCGACTTCCCCAATGAGTGTTAAAACTGATAATAGAATAGTTCAAGTTTATACACAAGCATTTTATAAACCCGGGGTGAGTGTAGCTATCCCATATTATTATTTAAGTAACCTGAATAAAGTAGATGGTTTTAGGAAAATCGCTGCAACTTATCATGGTGATAATTATGATCTTGGTTCTGTTATTGCTTATGCAGATGCCCAAACTTCTTTATTAAATGGAAAATATACTGAAGAGAAAACATGTTTCTTTGGCATAGTAGAAAGTGAGTTCTGGACACCTGCTGCAAAACAGATGTTTAAAGACTGCATTAACTTTGTTGCAATTAGATGTTATGATGATGAAGATTGTGATGATAATAATGAAGCTACTGTTGATACATGCATAAATCCAGGAACTATTGATAGTTACTGTAAGCATGATGAAATTGTCTGCTTTAAAGACGAGGATTGTGGTCAGGATGGCTTTATTGGGCAGCCCTATTGTGCTGGATATGATGTTTATCAGGATTATAAAGATTTTACATGTGAAAATCCGGGAACCTTCGATTCTTCTTGTAGCTATGAAGTTTATGAGAAATTTAAAAAAACTTGCAGTAGAGGCTGTGAAAATGGTGCATGCATAGACGAGCATGATATTGGAATAAAAATTTATGGAGATTATATTAATGGAGTTAAGTTAGTTGATTCTGTAACATCTGAAACTATTTTAGATGATCCAGCTGCTTTAGAAGATGGGGGAAAATACAAAATTAAATTTAAAATTATAAACTCAGGAAGCTTTGATGAAGAGGTTGAGTATGTTGTGAGTATAATGCAGGGTTCTAATGTTGTTTATGAATTTTCTCCTGGAACAATGACTCTTGGGTCAGGAGAAACATCCAGTGATAGAACAAGAACATGGGATATTAATCTGGCGAGAGGGGAATATAATATACTTGTAGCAGTTAATATAATTGGTTTCCAAGACAATAATCCAGAAGATAATATTGTTCTTAGATATATTGTAATCGGTGAGCCAATTGTTGAATGCCAGGATACTCTTGAATTAAAGCCAGGATTAAATCTCGTTTCTTTGAAATGTCAATACGAAGAGAATGACATCCAAAGTTTATTTGCAGGCAAAATGGAAGGCGAAGAAGCAGCAGTGGATGCAGACATGATATGGAAGCTTGTACCAGGAGAAAATGATTATGAATATGAGACTGCATGGCAAATAGATTATTTAGGGGTGGGCTCTGAGAATTATAATGGTAAGTGGTGGAATCCAGGAACAGAAGATTTTTCAACATTATCCTTTGAGCCAGGAGATGGATTTTGGATTGAAAACAAGTATAATGAAAAAACTCTTATTTTAAATGGTCAGGAGCCAGGACAAATAACTTATAATTTTAAAAAAGGTAATAATATATTTGGTGTTGCGGAAAAAATGACTTCAGCCTCATTTCTTGAGTTGGTGCCAGAATGCCATTCTGTAAGAGACTGGCAGCCAGATGAGGAGTATTGGAATGCTTATCTTAGTTCATATGAAAAACCACACGCAAAATACTGGATTGTTTATCCAGAATCAGGCAAGTATTCAGCAGTTTATCATCAAGAGTATGATATTAACACAAACGGAAGAGTAGATGTTTATGACGCCATCTCTATTAAAACTTGTTCTCTTGGAAACTGCGACTTAAATAATAATGGCAGGATTGATGAAGATGATTTTTTTGTTTTACTAGGAAAAGTTGGTTTAACTGATTATGAAAATTTGGAAAAATATGATATAGACAAGAACAAAAGGATTGAGGATTATGATGCTCTTGCTGTTTTTACATGTTCTTTGGGTGAGTGTGACATAGACAGGAATGGCAAGATTGATGAAGATGATAGACAGCTTGTTCTTGAACATCAACAATATAATATAGGCTGCTTTGACCTTGAGCCAAATAGGGGCTATTGGATTGAGTGTGACAAAGATGTGAGTTTAAGTTTGTGATTTACTCTTTCTAAATATGTTCTTGTATAATTCAATTAATTCAACTTGTGAAGGTGCATAAAATTCATAACCATTACTAGTTATTTCAACACCAATTTTTCTGTTGTGGAGTATATCAATCTTAATACCAGTACCGCCGTCTATTACTTGAACATCGACAGTAGCTATAGTAAAAGGCATTAGTTTTTACCCATTTTATGTCTTTTCCTATCTAGTAAAGGCGCTATTTTGGTGAATTACTTGCGTCCTTTACTATAGTGTTTTATTTCTTAAAAATTTTTTAAAATCTTCTTCTTTGAGTTCGTTGCTTACTTTTTTATATTTTTGGTTTGATTCTTTCACAGGTCTGCATGCAGAATAGCCAAAAATTAGTCCTGCAGCAAGACTTATTCTTCCAATGTATTTAATTTTATTTTCAATTGACATTTTGTATATAATGTATTTAATATAAATAAATCTTCCAATATTTTTCATTAAAAAAAAGGAGTAAAAAATTCTCGCTTTTATACTACAATAATCTTTATATATGCAGATCTATTGGTGTTATTACAAAGTTAATACACTATCTGTTTTTAAAGAAGGTATTATTTAGAAAAAATGAATGAAAAAAAAGGCATTGTTTTTTGCATCTTATTGTTGATGGTAATTATGCTTTGTAACTCTGTGTTTGCACTTACAGCAGCTACAGGTAGTGGTGGGATGGTTATAAAGGAAGAAATCGGCAAGGCAGTGGAAAAATATGTTATTGTGAAAAATGTTAATGATTTTCCTGTCACAATAAATCTTTCTGCTTCTGGTGATCTTGTAGAGTATATTAAGATTTTTGATAATAACTTTGAATTAGAGCCAGGCGAAGACAAGAAAGCTTATTTTACAATCAAGGCAAAAAAACCAGGAGTTTACGAAAATAATAGAATTAATATGATGTTTACTTCCGGGAAGATGGGGGCTGTTGTTTCCTCAAAAATAACTTTTATTGCTTATGGAAAAGGGGATTTACCAGATGATGTTGATGATACAGATAGTAATGGGGTTGATATTATTGGCGGTGTTATTAAAGATACTACAGACAAAAAACCATTCTCATTTACAATATTTTTTCTTTTTTTAACACCAGTTCTTTTGATTGCATTACTCGCCTTATTATTAACTAGAAAAAAAACTAAAAAAAGAGGAGAAAAAGGAGGCAAATTAAATTCTAAAAAAGAGATGCGACACAAATGAAGTCCTCTTCTTTAACATGGATTTTTGTCTTAATATCCTGTTTAATCTTAACTGCATTTATAGTTAGTCTTGCTTCTGCAGAAGATATTGGAGATGTTGCTTATATTTTAAAAGATAAAGATAATCCTGATTTAAATTTAGTTAATTCGATAAATGAGCTTGGCTATACGGTAGATTATATTTCTTATGCTAGAATCTCAGAAGATGAAGATTTTTCCAGTTACAAGATGCTCTTGGTCGGCAATGAAGATTTTTCAGATACTAGTAAGATTCCTGTTTCAAAATATAAATCCTTGATTATAAATTCTTATAATTATTATAGAATTGGAAGTTTTTTATCTCGCGATTATCAATTCGGCTTAAGTAAATCAAAAGGAAAATCAAGTAGCCCTGCTAAAATTAAAAATCTTGATTTAGAAAGTTCAATTGTTTCTGGTTTTGGTGAGTATTTTAATGCTTATGTTTCAAAAGATCCGGATGTTTCTGTTTATTATTTAAAAGGTGAAAAAGCACGGGGAATAAAAATAATAAGTTATGTTTCAGGTGCAACCCACACAAGCGGAGATGCAGTAGTGGCAGTATTTTTTCCTGGAGCAGAGTTTTTAAATGGAAAAACAGCAGAACAGAGAGTTTTATTTCTTGGTCTTACTGAAACTGATTCTTGGACAGCTGAATCCAGGCAGGTATTTAAAAATTCTGTGCAGTGGATTATCTTAGGAGAAGACAGGGATGGTGATGGATTTTATACAGATAATGATTGTGACGATTCTAATAAAGAAATAAATCCAGACGCAGAGGAAATTCCATATAATGGCATAGACGAAGATTGTTCAGGAAGCGATCTAACTGACATTGATGAGGATGGTTTTGATGCAGTTGAAGCTGGTGGAGCTGATTGTGATGATACTAACAGCGAGATAAATCCTGGTGCTCTTGATATTATTGACCATATAGATCAGAATTGTATAAATGATGCTCCTGTTTTGATTGATAATTTGATGGATTATGAGTGGGATGAAGATGTAAATAAAGTAAATTTATTTAATCTAAGAGATTATTTTGCAGATAAAGAAGGGCAGGAACTTAGTTTTAGAGCAGAGGGGAATGAAGATATAGATATTATTATTAAAGATGGAAATGTGAGTTTCTTCCCGCATGAAAATTGGAATGGCCAAGAGGAAATAAAATTTATTGCATCTGATTCTGAATTAGAAGCAAAAAGTGATATAATAAAAATAATTATTAACCCAATTAGTGATGAGCCATTTATTAAAGAAATTCAAGACCTTGTGCTTGTAGAAACAGAACTTTTTGAACTGCAGTTTGATGCAGTAGATCCAGACAATGAAAATCTTATTTCTACATTTTATGAACCACTTGATGTTGAGGGAAGATGGAAACCAGAAATAGGAGATGTTGGGGTATATGAAAGTAGAGTTAGAGTTGAAGACACGCAGGGAAATTTTTATATCAGGGAG
>CAZOGQ010000035.1:6525-8767 GCA_964579545.1 Candidatus Woesearchaeota archaeon
CCAAAAATTTATATTAATGAAATTTATGCAGGTGAGGAACCCTTTATTGAACTTTATAATCCTGGACAAGCTTTAGATTTATCTGATTTTATGATTTTAATTGATGACACAGAAGTGAGCTTAGAGGATACAATACAAGAAAAAGGGTTTTTTATTATAGAACCAGATTTTGCTATCGAAAAAACAGGGGGTGTTCTTTTAATAAATAAAATGACATTAACTGATAGTATTATTTACCTTATTGAGCCAGACCCCCTTAATTCAATTTCAAGAATGCCAGATGGTGGCGAAGAACTGCAAATACAGAAGCCAACAAAAGGATTTTCGAACACTGCAGATGTTATTGAACCTGAAATTAGACTTCTTGAGCCAGAAGATAATAAATTGTTTGATGTTCGCGAAATTTTATTTAATTTCACAGTTTCAGATAACTCTGCCTCTTCGCTTACTTGTTCATTTTATTCTGATGTAAATGGCAGTTTTGAAAAACTTGGAGCTGATATAGTATTAGAAAATGATTCTATTGGTTATGCTCTTCTCAAAGATATTGAAGATGGAAATTATATTTGGTCTGTAGAATGTTCTGATTCAAGAAATTCTATTTTTTCAGAAAATAGAACTTTTAGTGTGAATGCGCCTGATGCACCGGTAATAAAACCAATTCAAGATATTGAAATTAACGAGCAGGAAATCGCAAGAATAGTTATTGAGGCAAGTGACGCAGATGATGATAAATTAGATTATTATATTAATGATTCAAGATTCGTTCAAACTGAGAATAATATATTTGAATGGCAGACAGACTATGAATCTTCTGGGGAATATGAAGTAGAAGTTAGAGTAGACGACAGAACTTTAGAAACCTCACAGATAATTAAAATTAAGGTTTTAAATGTAAATAGAGAGCCAGTTATTGTGGAGATTTCTAATATTGAGACACAGGAAGATATAACAAAACAGATTGAGATCAGTGTACCTGATCCTGACCTCGATACTCTGTCTTTTACAACAAATGGCGATGAAAAAATTAGTTGTTCTGTTGTTAAATTAGAAGGCGAGGACAATAAATTTATACTTGAAATTATGCCGGCTGAAAATAAAAATGGGCAAGCACAATGTGAAATCACAGTTCAAGATGGGCAGGGTGGAAGTGATAGCAAGATAGCTGTTGTAAACATCTTGCCAATAAATGATGCCCCTATCTTAACAAATGAGATTCCTGACCAAGTATGGAAACAAGATAATTCCCATATACTTAACTTAGAAGAGTATTTTTATGATGTAGATCTTGACGATATTGAATATCTTTTTAAAGAATTAGGGAATTTAGATATTATTATAGAGAATAATTTAATGACTTTTATTCCAGATAAAGATTGGTATGGGGAGAAAGATATGAGGATTATTGCTAGTGATGGAAAAAATAATACTGCTAGCAATGTTTTCAAGCTAAAAATTGAGAGAGTTAATAAGCCTCCTATTTTAGATGAAATTCCGGAGGTGAATATAGAAGAAGATTCAGGAAAACAAAAAGTTACTTTTTCTGCAGTAGATTTAGATGGATATATAGACTATTATGAAGTCATTTATGAAAATACAGATGAAGTAGATTGCATAATACAAGACAATGAACTTTATGTTCTGCCTTCTGAGAATTGGTATGGTACGACAACTTGTTTAATTATGGTGGTAGATAATGACGGGGCGGCTGACAGCAAGATTGCTTTAATAAATGTCCTGCCAATAAATGATGCTCCGATTATTTTAGCTGTTCCAGATTTTGATAATCCTATTCTTAAGGTTAACAAAGAATATGAATTCAGCATACTGACAGATGATATTGATAACTTGCCGGGTGAATTAAGTGTGAGATGGTATGTTAATGGAGAAGAGAGAGGTCAAGAAGATAATTTTTATTATCTAGCTGAAGAACTTGGCAGCCATGAGATTAAAGTAGTTGTAAATGATTTAGAAGGTTCTTCATTTTATAATTGGCATGTTTCTGTAGTTGATAAACCAGTGGCCAGTAAATATAATAGTGGGACAATTGATTTAATTCAAGAAATGAGCGGTGTAATTTTGATTCTTGAAAATGAGTTCGGCAAAATAGAGTTTTTTGAGCCAGCAGATCTCTCAGAAAATGTTGATTTTGACCATTTCTCTGCTATTGAATATAAAAAAGCAGGACTTGACGCAGATTATTTTTCAAATCTTAGAGATAAGAGAGCAAGATATAGTTTTT
>CAZOGQ010000036.1:0-8660 GCA_964579545.1 Candidatus Woesearchaeota archaeon
ATGCCTCCCCAACACTAAACTCTTTTTCAATCTCCTTTTTCTCTCCGTCATATGTAATTTCTGCGACAGCTTTATACTTGCCGATTTCTACATCTGCTTGCCATTCTGCATAAAGCTCTGTTCTTTTTCCTGACTCAAGAGATTCCTCATTTGTTTCTATTGTATCTATTTTCTTTCCATTATTATCATAAATATCTATTTTTGCTTTTATTTTATTTATGTCCTTGGTTCCGCGATTTATTGCAGGCAAGAAGAACCTTGTTGTTGTATTTTGTTCTGATTCAAGAATATTAAACTCAGCCTCAACATACTTGCCTGGGTAAGGCACATAAACCCAAAGCTGTGTAACAACTGCAATAGTTGTTCCAACAACAGCACCTTCTTGTTCAGAGTCTTTTGGAACTTGTGCCGCGATAATTTCAATTTCATGTCTGCCATATTCTTTAATTTTGCTTGGCAGGTTTACTTCATAGGAAAATGTTTTTGATTTTTCATCTGCAGAGAACTCTACAGAATCTTGGCTGGGTGTAACAAAGTCACTGTATTCTCCTTTAACATAAAAGACTACTTTCATGTCTTTTGCCTCAGAGTTTATTACAGTAAAAGAAACTGTTTTTTTTAGACCTGGCTCAAAATCAATAATTGTTCTTCCAGGAGTTATACCTAAAGCAGATACCTGGCTGATTGAGATTATTGATAAAAAAATTGTTAATAATGCAATGAAAAATACTTTGTTAATAATTGAAATTCTTTTAATATAGTTTATATTAATTTTATTATTTTTATTAATAATTAATGGTTTTTTAACATTATGTTCTAATGATTTAATTTTTTTCTTGTTAGTTATTTTGTTTATTTTATAATTTTTCTTAATATCTAAAGTTCTTTTAACATCATTTATATTTATTTTATTATTAATTATCTTATTGTCTGCTCTTTTTTTTCTTTTATTAATCATTTTTGTCTTGCCTCCACACTTTCATTTTCTTTAATCTCTGTTTCTTCTCCGATTCCGAGGATTTCATAACTTACATTATCTTCTGTTAAATTTATTGGAACATCACCTACATTTATTATTTTTAGAGAAACATTATTTTCAATTAAATCAAGAACAACCCTGTTAGTTATAGTAAAGTTTTTTATTTTATTTTTAAATCTTGTGAGGAAACCAGATTCTTTAAAATAGTAAGTTCCTGGTTCTAAATAAATAGTTGAATTTTCTGTTAGTTTTTTTGGCGAACTGAAACCTTGGTCTGTGTCAATTAAAATAGCATTTCCAGATATTGTTGCAAGAACTAAATTATTTTCTGTTGTCAAATTATTTTTGTTTAATTTGTTGCCAACAAATATTATTATGCCTATAGCTATTATTATAAAAATAAATTCAAACAACACAATTATTTTTCTTTTCATTCTCCTAAAGAGGCTGTGAAATTTATTATTGAAAATTTATCTCCTGCGGGCTCACTTGGAGGAACATTAACATGTATGTCAATTTCTGCTTCGTCTTTATTGTCAGAATAATTAAGCTCGACAATTGCCATTGTTGTTGTACCGCCCATTTGTGTCCAAGAAACAAGAGACTGAAGCCAGTTAAATGAACCAGACTCAGAAGATGTATTATCTATTTTAAATTGATAGTTATCACTTGGAAAACTGCCCGCTTCCCATAATTTTGTGGCATTCACTGTTACATTTACAAAAGAATTTCCATCATTTCTTATAATTAAAGGACAAGGATCATTGTCTGTTGTATTGTCACTCTTTTTTATGCTTATATTTATATTGCCAAAATCAATTGTATCATTTACCATTGTTATGTCTATCAAAGCTGCAATATCTATTCTTCTTGGTGTTGCCCATGAAGAATAAGTGGTGCCGTCATGTGCTCTGACAGTCCAATTATAATAATAGTTATTGTCTTTAAGATATAAAAGGTCAGAAGTAAGTGTGTAGGATTCAGAAGAGCCAGTACCAATTTCTCTGTTATCTGAACACCCGCCTCCGAGAGTGCTGAAACATGTTAAGTTCAATGTGTAGGTTAGTGAATCAGTATCATTATCTGCTCCACTCCAAGTAAATTCAGGAGTTCTGTTTGTTGTTAGATTATTGTCTTCTGGCGAGACAAGAGTTACTTCTGGAGCTGAATTTAAGATAGTCAAATTATTGCTTGCTTTTGTATCTCCGTCTTGAATTCCATCATTTGGTGTAACGCGAACATTCCATATCTCGCCCTTTGCTGTTTCTTGTGAAACAATTCTGTCTGTTCTGTTTGTATACAGTGCCTTTACTTGCTCTGCTGACAGCGAGCGGTTCCAAATCTGAACGCTGTCGATTGTGCCGTTGAAAGGGTATGAAGAACCTCCACTAATTATTAAATTATCTGAACCGTAAGTATCTTTTGTGTCTGTTCCGTCAGTATCAACATCATAAGATGGTTCTGAACCATCAATATATAGAATAACAGTTTTAGCTGTTACATTATGGACAACTGCTAAATGATGCCATTCATTTTCTGAAATTACTGTATCAGCTCTTTTTGAGGCATAACTCGTTGCTCCACCATAATCCCATCTTGTATAAACCTTTCCATTTGATAATCTTAAGGTATTGTAATTCACAGCTCCTTTATCAATTATTCTTGCATGATCTGAAGATTTGGTATCTTTAACATATGCCCAAACACTATAAGTTGCGTCTGTGTAATTTAAACTTAAATCATTTCCACAATTAATATAATTATTCACACCATTAAATTCATAAGCTCCTGTTGAATTCCACCCCGCTGTTGAATCCCATGTTGCTCCATTCACATCACCATTATTATTGTAAGGAGAATAATCTTTTGTCCAAGTGGCATTACTAGATTCAAAAGGCATGTTTAATAGGGTAAGTGATTTATTGTTTCTATACCAATTATAAATAAGAGTTACATTATCTCCATCTATGTCAGATGGTGTTGTATAAACAGTTAAATTTTCAGTTGTCCTGTTTGTCCCCCATGTTGAAGTTAAAACAGGAGTTGTAATTTCTGGTTTGTTGTTAAGAGTACAACATATTTTTGTTTCATATTCATTGCAAGAGCCAAAATGAGCATTTGTCTGATTATTATCTACTAGCTCACTTGAAGCCATTGAGCCAACACACGTCTGGCTACCAGAGCAGCTTGTTGAATAGCTACAGGTAACTGTTCCTGTTGTTGCAGACATACAGACAGGAAAATTATACGTATCTATCTGAGCCTGTTGAATATGAGCATTTGTTTCATTTGAAAGAATTAGAAATATCCCATCTTTACAATTAGTTGTTATTTCATCTTCTGTTGAACCACAACAAACAGCATAATTATATCTCTCAGGAACAGAAACAGAGACATTTTGTGCATGAGCATTATCATATCCACCTGATTCATTTTCTACATAAAGAATAGAGATATTTGGTGAGAGACAGCTTGTATTTGTTACAATGCTACATTCAAGGTCAGTTGCTAAAACAAAAAATGCAAGTAAACATAGGGCGAGCAAACAAAAAATAAACACCTCGATTTTTTTATTCATAAAAAAATAACAAGAAAGAGATATTTAAAATTTTACTTTTTGCAAAATCAGGCTATTAAGATAAAAAAATATAAATTAAATTACTATTGGTAAACCAGAACAATATTATAATATAAGTTCTTAATAATGATTTTGCTTATTAATAAGCTAAACTTAACATTATGAACAAATCCAAATTAATGAATAATTAATATTCTATGTATTATGTTTCAATTAAATCGATTTTAAAAACCAACCAGTTATTTATTAATCTAATATTACTAATAATATGAATTTTAAATAGAATATAATAAACATTATAACCCCATTTATATATATTAAGAACTAAGAAAACTGAAATCAAAAAAATTATTCTAACTTGCTCTTTGTAAGCATGCTGTGTCTATAACATATCTTGTAAAATTTCCAACTGTTATTGGAGTTGGCTGACAATTTTCTGTTTGTTGTGCCAGTGCAACAACTGCTGCTGTATACCCTTGGTTATATCCTGTTGCAAAAACTTGTTGTTGGTCTCTAACTTTTGCAGCCTGTATTCTTCCGTATACTATATAAGTAACAGCTGCAATCAATGCTAAAGCTAAGATTAGAATCAAAATAACAACCACCTTTTTGCCTGCCATATTTAAATGTGTTTTTTTTAGTTTAAATATCTTTCTCTTCTCTCAAGCATGTTTTTGATTATATATGTTTGATTGGAGTGCACCCCAAATCTCTAACTATTCTTAGATTCATCAATCTTTATTGCTAATAACAATTTACTTATCAGCCCCTATTAATATTATTTGTTCATTGTTTTGTATGTTGTCAAATTTATCAATGGCTTAACATTTTATGATTAATAACTAAATCTTTTGTTATTAAATTATTTAAGTTCCAAGATGTATTATTACATCGCCACTGTCAAATTGTATTCTGTTACTCTAATCCTGATTAGTTTTAGCAAGAGCCAAGAATATCGAAGTAGGCATTGTTAAAAAGTCATTTTCTATACTAATATCTTTTTTACTCAATAAAATTTTTTGTTTAAATGAATAAAAATTTTTGAAATCTTTCTTATTTGTTTTTTCTCGCCATTTTACTTCTATTCCAATAACAGAGTTATTAAACTTGACAACAAAATCTGTTTCTTCTTTTCTAAAAAAGTACCACAAAAAATGGTTAGTATTAAGATACATACGATTGAATCTCGCAAGGTTTTCACAAACTACCCCTTCCATTAATTTATCTTCATAACCTTCACTATAATCTTTATATCTGCCAAGAGAATAACCTTTAAAAACAGAATAAAGAAAAGGATCTAAAAAATAACCCTTTCTTTCTTTTCTTAAGATTGGTAACTTTTTGTCCAGGGCAACTTGGTAAAGATTATTAGTAAGCAATAAAGATTGGAGTAATTCAAGATATTCAGAAACAGTAACATGGGAATGAATCTCCATTTCTTTAGCGAATGAAAGTAATGAAAACTTTGATGTATATTTTTTAATTATTCCTGCAGTTATGCTTTTAAAAATAGATTCTCTTTTATCAAGTTTGCTCAAGTCCCCAAGAATCCAGTTTACGTAAGATTCATATGTTTCTTCATTTATTTTTCCATCTTCAAAAAATTCATATATCGGTTTTAAAAAGCCACCTGTTTTTAAATAAACAAGCAATTTTGAATTAAGTTCTTGAAGAAAAGGGATAGTTTTTAAGGTAAGGGAATAGATATTTTTTATGTTGTTTAATTTTTCATATGTAAAATAGTTTTTCTTTAAAACATTCTTTAACTCTTCACTTGCGAAATTAAGTAAAAATTCTCTAAAGCTAAGGGGCAAGAAAAGTTGTGTTCCTACTTTTCTTCCAGGCAATCTTTCAAAGCCTTTTTTTAGTAGCATTGCATTTGATCCAGAAACGATAATTTGTTCATCTTTTATTAATGTTTCAAGAAAGTATTTTAGGGAATATTCCCACTCTTTTATAATAGTGACCTCATCAAGAAGCAAATACTTTTTTCCTTTTATTTCTCTTGAAATCTCTAGGAAGTCTGCCATAACTTTCATCATATCTTTTTTGTTTCTCAAGGGCTCACATGAAAAATAAAGGATATTCCTTGGATTTACATTCTTGTTTATCAACAAGTCGTAAATAAAAAGTTTTAACATTGTAGTCTTGCCAACCTGTCTTGGGCCAAGAATAATCAGATTTTTATTAAAATCAACAGTGTAGATAACTTTCTGTTCTTTACTTAACGCCTCTTTTACTTTTCCATCTCCTTCTATTGCTTTTGCATTTGTCCACCAAGGGTTCTGAATGTTCAAATCCATATGATATTATAATATCAGCTATTTATAAACCTTTCGATATCTCAAAAACCATCAGTCACAGACTATTGGCATGTAAATGTCACTCTTCGAGTGGTTTTTGAGCATGTCGGAAATCAAAGATTTCCGAGCACTCTCAGGAACTTTGTTCATGAAGCTTTCAGAATTCCATTCATTCTCTCAAATTACCTGCCACAGACGAGTGGAATTCTGAAGTTTGAAGATCATATTTATGTTCCAAGATGTATAATTACATCTCCGTTCGAATCATCAAATTGTATTCTTTTGCTGCTTCCAGAATCTTTTATGTAATTACCGCCAACTGTGAGATTGCCTGACGACGTTATGTTAATGTTGCCAGCAACATCAAGTTTTTGTGTAGGACTTGCCGTCCCGATGCCGACGTTGCCGTTATCTACTGCCAAATTAACGCCACCCCAAACTGTTCCACCTGCACCCCTATCTAAATAAGCATCAAAAGGAGCTAACTGATAATTTGTCCAAGAGACTTCAAATACATGGATATAACTATAACCTGATTTTGGAGCTTGCAGAATCAATTTTATTTGTTTAGTGGTGTATAAATCATTATGACTTCCAGACCAGACATATACTCCCTGACTTGCAGGCCAATCTGTTTGGTGGTCAGACCCCAAAAGGTAGTCACTGGCATTATAAAATTCAACTGTAAATTCAGATGGAGCATAGCCTGGATAAAAATAAATAAAAAAATCACGGCATCCAGAATAAGCTGATTCTAATGTGAAGTTAATAGTAATCGGAACATCAGAAGCATCAAAATATGGGTATTTTCCTGTTCCATCTACCATCCGAGATAATTCTCCAGAATGAGGAGCGTAGTCGCTGGTGATTGAGCCTCCTTTTTTATCAAGAAAAAGCAGTCTATCAAATGCTCCGGGAACAATATATGGGACACCCCTTTGTCCGTAACCAGTCAGATCCCCAATAAGTCCTGATATCTCATGCGGTCTTTTATCAGAAACATTACCATTTATATTCCCATCAAATAAAGAATTCCCAACAACACTTAGTTTTTGTGATGGCGAAGTCGTCCCGATGCCGACGTTGCCTGTATTATCAATATACATCACATTACTTGAACCATCTGTAATATTCAAAAGAGCTTGACTCCCTGTTCCATGAATATCTAATTTTGTATTTGGGCTCGACGTCCCGATGCCGACGTTGCCAGTGCTATCCCACGTCATACTATTTATATTATTTGTGCCATCATTGTTTGTGTCAATTACAACCTGGAGTAAGTCATTAGTTGCTCTTAACAGAAACCTATCTGTTCCTCCGTTATTATCAAAAAATCCGATATTAGGATTGTTTCCCACTAACTCAAATAATCCTAACGGCCCCGTTGTCCCAATACCGACTCTATCTAAATTCGCATTTACAAATAAAGTTCCTGAATCAATACTTACATTACCTGTATCTTGAATAATGCTATTTCCTAGTGTATTTTGACCTGTCCATTTTGGAATATAGTTTGTTGTGCCATCTCCACTAACATTACCTAAAGAGCTCCACGAGCTTCTGCAATCAGTTCCTATACATAATTTAGTTGCATTAATGCTGTCGCTTGCAGAAATGTTTCCTACTACTGTCAGTTTTTGTGCTGGCGAAGTCGTCCCGATGCCGACTTTGCCTGTTGTTGTTATTCTCATCTTCTCACTAGTTGGAGGAAATGTAGAAGTATCGGTTACAAACCTAATACCATCTCTTGACTGCGAGCCAATTTCCATACCTAAGTAAGCTGTACCAGATGTTCTTGCCATTCTTATAAATCCGGAAGTATTTGCTGTACTTGTGTCTAAATCGAGAACATACCCCGCATAACCTACATTCGTTCTTGCATCCCCACCGACTTTAATTCCTTGATTTTCATTTATTCCCTCATTACCATTAACTGCACCAAGATTAATATCTAACTTAGTGTTCGGCCCCGTCGTCCCGATGCCGACGTTGCCGTCGATATAAGCATCTCCTGATGTCCTTATTCTGCCATCAATAAACAAATCATCATCAAAGAAGAATGTTTTACCTAAATCATTAAATCTGTTTGCATTATTGTCATAATTATCTAATGTTAAATTCTTATACTCTCCAGCAGTAGGTGTACCAAATTTAGTAGATATATCTATGTTACTATTATCATAATTGAGATACAATCCACTAGAACCTATTGAGTATATATTTGAAGAATAAACACTTCCAGTTGTATTTATATTCCCATCAAATAAAGAATTCCCAACAACACTTAATTTTTCTGATGGCGTTGAAGTTCCGATGCCGACTTTGCCGTTATGCATTATTCTCATCTGTTCATCAAGAGTAGCCCCTCCGCTTGTTGTCGTATAAAACATCATATCAATATCTCCCGATGCAACAGTCTCTGCCCTAATCTTTGCATCAGGAGTATCGGTGGTTCCACAAATAAATTCTAAATTAGCACCGTCATTTAAGCCGCCAGTAGTCTCTTGTATTAGTAAGGTCGCATTATCATCATTAGCAATGTGCAATTTTTCCCAAGGCCCCGTCGTCCCAATCCCCACATTTCCGCTTGAATCATTTACAAATAAAACATTACTCACATTAACATATTTTGGAAAACTATTAGCTATTCTAAGCTGATATGAATCATTTGCCCACTGATTTGCTTGTTCGCTTGCTCCACCAAGGCAGTTTGTGCCGTCACTTTGGCATACATCTGTTGTTCCTACTTTTATGGCAGATGCATTTATTGTGCCTGCAACTTCTAATTTGTTTTGAGGGT
>CAZOGQ010000037.1:0-8452 GCA_964579545.1 Candidatus Woesearchaeota archaeon
AAATGGTTTTACCCCTTACTCTGTTTATACTCCTTATCCTGGTTCTTTAATGTTTAATTGTGCGATAAAACATGGCTTTAGACCCCCCAAGAGCCTTGCAGAATGGGGAAAATTTACTTGTGATGACTGGTATTTTAATTTTAAATCTTGGTTGCCGCCAAAAGAAATAAGAAAATTAAGAAGCATAACATTTACATCATTATTTGCAAATAGCAATATAAAATACAAGATTAATAAAACAACAACAAAAGTATTATTTGACCTTTATCATCCAATAGCTAAGTTTAGGTTTAAGAATCATTTTCATTTTTTGCCAATAGATAGTTTAGTTAGCAGGAAAATTTTATATAATAGAATTTAAGCTGAGCTCTTGAAAGAAACCCTTCTGGGTTTTAACCCAGAGATTGAATTTCAATTGTGAAAAGGCGAGCCAATCTATTTCCTAAAATTATTTATTTCCTGAAAGATTAGAAACAGCGAGTTATAGTAAAAGACATTAGTTTTTACTTATTTTATGTCTTTTCCTATCTAGTAAAGGCGCTATTTTAGTGAATTACTTGCGTCCTTTACTATAGTTATAATTCATCGAAGCCAGTTGTAGTTGTAACTTTCTCAAACTAATTAAATGTTTGCATTCGTTTAGCGAATGCTATGGAGGAAAAAATGGAAATGAAATTAATAAAAAGTTCACATGCTCTAGGAGGAAGCAATTTCTGCATATAGCTAACGCTAGTATATGGGCCAGAACATTTTTATAGAAGTGCCGGAGCTATAAATTCAGAAACAATGGAGCATTACATAGAAGAAAGTCAGGAAAAACATTGGGAGAAAAAATAAATTAGATAAGAAAGAGCTATCGTATTGCAGAAGCACTTGTTTGATTTTTAGCATTCATATGCTATAGGCTTTAGCCCACAGTAGTTAATAATTTTTAAGCAGGGATATACCTAATTTTGTTATTATTTAGCTCAATTTCATCACCCTTAGAGTTAACATCACCCCAATTCGAAACTTATTTAAAGTAATTTAATTAAGTTGGCTATATGTTAAAAAAATATAAAAGATATTTCAATTTACAAAATATTTTGATATTTATTTTAATATTAATTATCCTCTTTTCAATATCTATAAAAATCTTTTTGTTATTTAATCAGCCAATTGGTTTTAATGAGGGGGGATTAGCAACAATAGCCAGAGGAATTAATGGAGGCAAAAAACTTTATATTGATTTATTTGAGCATAAGCCCCCCCTTGCCCATTATCTTCTGTCTTTTATGTTTAAAATAACTAGAACAAACACTTTTTCAACACATTTATTAGCATTAATACTAGACATTGTTTTGCTCCTCTCTATATTTTTTATAGCAAAAAAATTGTATAATTTAAAAGTAGCCTTGCTTATTTCTGCTCTTTACTCAGTTCTTGTTAGAGGTGTTTCTTACGATATAGAGATTCCAATGACTTTATTCGGGTTAATTGGAATTTTTCTTTATATTATTTCATTTGAAAAGAAAAATAAATTCTGGCCTTTATTTTTATCAGGATTCTTTATTGCAGTTTCAGTATGGTTTAAACAGCCCGGAATTTTCTTTTTTGTTGCAATCTTAATTCATCAATTATTTTTGATTTATAAAAAAGAGATTAAATTTAAAAATTCTCTCAAGCAATTTTATATTATTATCGCAGGGATATTGGTTTTGAGTCTTCCTTTATTATCTTATTTCATATATATGGCTGGCTTACATAACTTTCTTTATAGCATCTTCGTGTTTAATCTTAAATTTTCTGGCTCAACATCAAGAATCTTTCAAATTGGAAAATTTATCAGGATTTTTTTATTTTATTTTGGAATTTTTCTGGCAATAACCCTCTCTTATAAAAAAGAAATATTCAAAGAAGAATATCCAAGAAAAAATTTGTTGTTTGGAATTTTAACTATAATCTTAATTTTATTTTTTCTTGTTAATAAAGAAATATTTTACAATCACCTGCATCAGTTAATCCCATTTATTTTACTGCTTTCTTTATCTCCGTTATACTTAAAGCCAAATGATAAAACAAAAAAACTTATTCTAATTATTTTAATAGTATTTACGTTTTCTCTATTTTTTCAAAATTTAGAAGGAGCAGCAAGAATATATCGAGATAAAGCCTTTAATGATCAATCTAAAGTTGGTTTATTTATTAAAAATAATTTTTCAAAAAATTTAACATTTTTTTCAGATTCACCACAATATTATTTTTTATCAGATTTTCGCCCATGTAGCAAATATTTTTTATTGGCCCCTTCTTTTAATTCTGTTTTTGATTATTCCTTCTTATGTTCAGAAAACAGTTCTGATATAGATTTCATGCTTCTTACACATAGAAAAAAATATCTTGATTCCAAAACACTTTTATGCATAAAATTAAACTTCCAATTAATTAGAAGATTTGAGAATACTGGAGAAAGTTATGTTGAAATATGGCAAAGGAAAAAATAATAAAAAAAAGGTTAGAAGATGTTTGGAGCAATTATGTAAAAAGATATACTAAAGACTGGACGCTTAATAATCGTGATTTAAGATGTATCAAACTATTCACAAAACAAGAACTTAAAAATCTAGATATAGGTGATACACCACTTTTTAAATGGCTTCACAAATATAAGTCAAAAAACAGAAAACTTCTGGACGCGGGGTGTGGTTGTGGTTTTTTTACAATTTATTCTAAAAAGTTAGGGTACAGCCCAATTGGTATAGATTTATCAAAAGAAAGTATAAAACTTGCAAGAAAATTAGCAAGAATTAATAAAACAAAAATAAAATTCTTAATAGGAGATGTTAGAAATATGCCTTTTAAAGATAATAGCTTTGACATTGTTCTTTCGTCAGGAGTTATAGAACATTTTTCAGATACAGGAAAAGCAGTTAAAGAGCATTCAAGAGTTTTAAAGAGCAAAGGAATACTTATCGGCAATATTCCATATAGATATTCAATTTTTGTTCCAAACAAATTTTTTCAGAAAATACTTGGAAAATGGCAGGCTGGCTATGAAAAATCATTTTCAATTTCAAAAATAAAGAACCTTTTTAATAAACATAATCTAAATATAGAAGAAGTAATAAGAAGTCCCATTAGGCCTGGAAAGAGATTTCCTTTTTATGGAAAAATCCTCAACAAAATTGAGAAACCATTTTTTTCAACGGGATTTGGAGGAATGCATCTTTATTTTTTAGCAAGAAAAATATGAAGAAGTGAAAGAAATTGTTCTAATACAGCCAAAAGCTGGAGTCAAGTAATCTATGCTTTAGAAGCTTCTAGAATAGTAAAAAAGCATAGTAATGCCCTTGTTGTGTGGGGCGGTGTCCATGCTACTTTGTTACCAGAACAAACCATTTCTAATCCAAATATAGATATAATTGTTTTAAAAGAAGGGGAAATAACTTTTATGGAACTCATAGAAGCAATTGAAGAAAATAAGTCTTTGAGAGATATAAAAAGCATATGTTACAAAAAAGATAATAAGATCATGAAAAATCCTGAAAGAGATTTTATTAAAAATCTTGATGAACTCCCAGAAATTCCTTACGAATTAGTAGATGTAAAAAAATATGCCTCTTTAAATATAGAAGGAAAATCAATTGATTTTGTGAGTAGTAGGGGCTGCCCTTACAAATGTTCATTTTGTTATAATAGTTATTTTAATAATTGCAAGTGGAGAGCATTTTCAGCAAAAGAGACAATAAGAAGATTAAAAGATGTTGTTGAAGCATATAAAATAAAAACAGTTTATTTTCAAGATGATAATTTTTGTGTAGATATGAATAGGCTTAAAGAAATTCTTCAAGGGATGATAAAGGAAAAATTAAATATAAATTGGGGAACTTTAGGATTAAGAGTGGATACTGCTAAAAAAATGAATAAAGAGTTTTTACAGCTAATGCAAAAGTCTGGTTGTGTTAATTTAGATATTGGAGCAGAGTCTGGAAGCAAAAGAATTCTTGAATTAATAGATAAGCAGATAACAGTTAAAGATATGTTTTTTGTTAATAGAAAATTGAGAAATTTTCCATTTATTATAAAATATACTTTTATAATAGGTTTTCCGACAGAAACAAAGCAAGAGATGTCTTCAACAGTAGCAACTTCGTTAAAGCTTGTAAAAAATAACAAAAATGTTTATACCCCGTACTCTGTTTATACTCCTTATCCTGGTACTTTAATGTATAATTTCGCGATAAAACATGGCTTTAGACCCCCAAAGAGCCTTGCAGAATGGGGAAAATTTACTTGTGATGACTGGTATTTTAATTTTAAATCTTGGTTGCCGCCAAAAGAAATAAGAAAATTAAGAAGCATAACATTTACATCATTATTTGCAAATAGCAATATAAAATACAAGATTAATAAAACAACAACAAAAGTATTATTTGACCTTTATCATCCAATAGCTAAGTTTAGGTTTAAGAATCATTTTCATTTTTTGCCAATAGATAGTTTAGTTAGCAGGAAAATTTTATATAATAGAATTTAAGCTGAGCTCTTGAAAGAAACCCTTCTGGGTTTTAACCCAGAGATTGAATTTCAATTGTGAAAAGGCGAGCCAATCTATTTCCTAAAATTATTTATTTCCTGAAAGATTAGAAACAGCGAGTTATAGTAAAAGACATTAGTTTTTACTTATTTTATGTCTTTTCCTATCTAGTAAAGGCGCTATTTTAGTGAATTACTTGCGTCCTTTACTATAGTTATAATTCATCGAAGCCAGTTGTAGTTGTAACTTTCTCAAACTAATTAAATGTTTGCATTCGTTTAGCGAATGCTATGGAGGAAAAAATGGAAATGAAATTAATAAAAAGTTCACATGCTCTAGGAGGAAGCAATTTCTGCATATAGCTAACGCTAGTATATGGGCCAGAACATTTTTATAGAAGTGCCGGAGCTATAAATTCAGAAACAATGGAGCATTACATAGAAGAAAGTCAGGAAAAACATTGGGAGAAAAAATAAATTAGATAAGAAAGAGCTATCGTATTGCAGAAGCACTTGTTTGATTTTTAGCATTCATATGCTATAGGCTTTAGCCCACAGTAGTTAATAATTTTTAAGCAGGGATATACCTAATTTTGTTATTATTTAGCTCAATTTCATCACCCTTAGAGTTAACATCACCCCAATTCGAAACTTATTTAAAGTAATTTAATTAAGTTGGCTATATGTTAAAAAAATATAAAAGATATTTCAATTTACAAAATATTTTGATATTTATTTTAATATTAATTATCCTCTTTTCAATATCTATAAAAATCTTTTTGTTATTTAATCAGCCAATTGGTTTTAATGAGGGGGGATTAGCAACAATAGCCAGAGGAATTAATGGAGGCAAAAAACTTTATATTGATTTATTTGAGCATAAGCCCCCCCTTGCCCATTATCTTCTGTCTTTTATGTTTAAAATAACTAGAACAAACACTTTTTCAACACATTTATTAGCATTAATACTAGACATTGTTTTGCTCCTCTCTATATTTTTTATAGCAAAAAAATTGTATAATTTAAAAGTAGCCTTGCTTATTTCTGCTCTTTACTCAGTTCTTGTTAGAGGTGTTTCTTACGATATAGAGATTCCAATGACTTTATTCGGGTTAATTGGAATTTTTCTTTATATTATTTCATTTGAAAAGAAAAATAAATTCTGGCCTTTATTTTTATCAGGATTCTTTATTGCAGTTTCAGTATGGTTTAAACAGCCCGGAATTTTCTTTTTTGTTGCAATCTTAATTCATCAATTATTTTTGATTTATAAAAAAGAGATTAAATTTAAAAATTCTCTCAAGCAATTTTATATTATTATCGCAGGGATATTGGTTTTGAGTCTTCCTTTATTATCTTATTTCATATATATGGCTGGCTTACATAACTTTCTTTATAGCATCTTCGTGTTTAATCTTAAATTTTCTGGCTCAACATCAAGAATCTTTCAAATTGGAAAATTTATCAGGATTTTTTTATTTTATTTTGGAATTTTTCTGGCAATAACCCTCTCTTATAAAAAAGAAATATTCAAAGAAGAATATCCAAGAAAAAATTTGTTGTTTGGAATTTTAACTATAATCTTAATTTTATTTTTTCTTGTTAATAAAGAAATATTTTACAATCACCTGCATCAGTTAATCCCATTTATTTTACTGCTTTCTTTATCTCCGTTATACTTAAAGCCAAATGATAAAACAAAAAAACTTATTCTAATTATTTTAATAGTATTTACGTTTTCTCTATTTTTTCAAAATTTAGAAGGAGCAGCAAGAATATATCGAGATAAAGCCTTTAATGATCAATCTAAAGTTGGTTTATTTATTAAAAATAATTTTTCAAAAAATTTAACATTTTTTTCAGATTCACCACAATATTATTTTTTATCAGATTTTCGCCCATGTAGCAAATATTTTTTATTGGCCCCTTCTTTTAATTCTGTTTTTGATTATTCCTTCTTATGTTCAGAAAACAGTTCTGATATAGATTTCATGCTTCTTACACATAGAAAAAAATATCTTGATTCCAAAACACTTTTATGCATAAAATTAAACTTCCAATTAATTAGAAGATTTGAGAATACTGGAGAAAGTTATGTTGAAATATGGCAAAGGAAAAAATAATAAAAAAAAGGTTAGAAGATGTTTGGAGCAATTATGTAAAAAGATATACTAAAGACTGGACGCTTAATAATCGTGATTTAAGATGTATCAAACTATTCACAAAACAAGAACTTAAAAATCTAGATATAGGTGATACACCACTTTTTAAATGGCTTCACAAATATAAGTCAAAAAACAGAAAACTTCTGGACGCGGGGTGTGGTTGTGGTTTTTTTACAATTTATTCTAAAAAGTTAGGGTACAGCCCAATTGGTATAGATTTATCAAAAGAAAGTATAAAACTTGCAAGAAAATTAGCAAGAATTAATAAAACAAAAATAAAATTCTTAATAGGAGATGTTAGAAATATGCCTTTTAAAGATAATAGCTTTGACATTGTTCTTTCGTCAGGAGTTATAGAACATTTTTCAGATACAGGAAAAGCAGTTAAAGAGCATTCAAGAGTTTTAAAGAGCAAAGGAATACTTATCGGCAATATTCCATATAGATATTCAATTTTTGTTCCAAACAAATTTTTTCAGAAAATACTTGGAAAATGGCAGGCTGGCTATGAAAAATCATTTTCAATTTCAAAAATAAAGAACCTTTTTAATAAACATAATCTAAATATAGAAGAAGTAATAAGAAGTCCCATTAGGCCTGGAAAGAGATTTCCTTTTTATGGAAAAATCCTCAACAAAATTGAGAAACCATTTTTTTCAACGGGATTTGGAGGAATGCATCTTTATTTTTTAGCAAGAAAAATATGAAGAAGTGAAAGAAATTGTTCTAATACAGCCAAAAGCTGGAGTCAAGTAATCTATGCTTTAGAAGCTTCTAGAATAGTAAAAAAGCATAGTAATGCCCTTGTTGTGTGGGGCGGTGTCCATGCTACTTTGTTACCAGAACAAACCATTTCTAATCCAAATATAGATATAATTGTTTTAAAAGAAGGGGAAATAACTTTTATGGAACTCATAGAAGCAATTGAAGAAAATAAGTCTTTGAGAGATATAAAAAGCATATGTTACAAAAAAGATAATAAGATCATGAAAAATCCTGAAAGAGATTTTATTAAAAATCTTGATGAACTCCCAGAAATTCCTTACGAATTAGTAGATGTAAAAAAATATGCCTCTTTAAATATAGAAGGAAAATCAATTGATTTTGTGAGTAGTAGGGGCTGCCCTTACAAATGTTCATTTTGTTATAATAGTTATTTTAATAATTGCAAGTGGAGAGCATTTTCAGCAAAAGAGACAATAAGAAGATTAAAAGATGTTGTTGAAGCATATAAAATAAAAACAGTTTATTTTCAAGATGATAATTTTTGTGTAGATATGAATAGGCTTAAAGAAATTCTTCAAGGGATGATAAAGGAAAAATTAAATATAAATTGGGGAACTTTAGGATTAAGAGTGGATACTGCTAAAAAAATGAATAAAGAGTTTTTACAGCTAATGCAAAAGTCTGGTTGTGTTAATTTAGATATTGGAGCAGAGTCTGGAAGCAAAAGAATTCTTGAATTAATAGATAAGCAGATAACAGTTAAAGATATGTTTTTTGTTAATAGAAAATTGAGAAATTTTCCATTTATTATAAAATATACTTTTATAATAGGTTTTCCGACAGAAACAAAGCAAGAGATGTCTTCAACAGTAGCAACTTCGTTAAAGCTTGTAAAAAATAACAAAAATGTTTATACCCCGTACTCTGTTTATACTCCTTATCCTGGTACTTTAATGTATAATTTCGCGATAAAACATGGCTTTAGACCCCCAAAGAGCCTTGCAGAATGGGGAAAATTTACTTGTGATGACTGGTATTTTAATTTT
>CAZOGQ010000038.1:0-8381 GCA_964579545.1 Candidatus Woesearchaeota archaeon
GTCTTTTAAAGATTTCTCTATCAGTTCATATTGTTCTTTTAGATATTTTGATGAATATAATATTTTTGTTTCTTTAGGATATGTCTCTTCCATGCATACCTGAATTTCTGTTTCCAATTTAGACCATAAATATAAGAATTGTTCCTTTATTTGGTTTTTAGCATCATTACATACCCATTTCTTAATTTTTTCCTTATCAACTGTTTTAATTAAAATTGTTTTTTGCATTTTAGTCTATTTCTCCAAAATATTGTGTTACTAAATAACATATTAAAATGTGATAATGTAACATAACTTAAAAATTTAATCTTTTTTTCTGCCTCCTTTTATGCATAATAACAATTTTAATCGCCACAATAATTATTATAACTAAGCATATAATAATTACAGTCGTCCGAACATAATTATATTTTTCAAATTCAATAATTATTTCATGTTTAGAATGTTTATATTGTATTTTGATTATACCTTCTTTGTAAAACCAATCTTTATTCTTTTCCAACTCAATACCATCAAAAATAATAGATTTTGGCTCTTCTTCTGACTTAATTTCAAGAAAGCCAGATGTGCCGTCTTCTCCATCTACTTGAATTTTGTAACTTGTTTCACTTGTCCATTCTTGTTTTAATATATTAGAATTTGTCTGAACAGGTAAGGAAACATTAAAATATGCAAACTCTACTAGAAGACCTTTTTGTGTTTCTATTGTTTTTCCATTATTGTCAATAAATTCTGCTCTGAGTCTGAAAATTCCTTCTTCAGCCACATAATTCTTGTTATTAAAGATATCTCTTATATTTAGTTTTTCATATGGCTGAATGGTTCTTAAATTTCCATCTCTAAAATCATTCATAATTTCTTTATGTTCTTGCCATTTTTCATTAATTTGTTTTTCTGTTGTTATTATTAGATAGCCTTGTAAAGGCTCTGAGTCTAGATTTTCAATATAAGAGTTAAGAGCAAGCTTATTTGGACAATCATTAGGGCATATTTCATTATCTTCATATTCTGCACATATGCCATCCCCACAAAAGTCAATGGGACATCCATCAGGACAGATACCCCCGCAATCTATGCCTTCTTCAAACCTATCTTTCAGGCTATTATCACATTTATATTTTTCACAAATAGCGCCACTTAGGCCGCCACCTTTATTACAATTTAGATTAAAGCATTCTGCTTCTGGATCTGTTTCGTCTGTATCAAACTCACAATCGGGATCACAATATAAGTCATCGTATCTGCTGTTGCAAATTGTGTCTTGGGAATACCATTTGCAATCACTTGAGCAAGAAAGATATGTTTCAAAATTATTACATTTGCTGTCAAGATTACAAATTAATTTTAGGATATTTACTTCTAACTTCAATTCATTTCCTTTGTAAACTCTGAGAAATTTCGCATCAGCAGAGTAAGGCACGTAAAGTAAGATTTCAGATTCATTTACTTCAATAGGTGGGTCTGATAATATCATGAAACTTGGAGCAAAGTATATTGTTGATAATGTATTTGTTTCAGAAACAAGCTCTGCTCTAAATACCCATTCAGCACTCTTGTCAAGCTCAGAGTCATTTGTCGTACTCTCGCTTTGAATAACATAAATTTCATCTAAATCAACAGAAAAATCTCCAAAGTCAACATACTGAAATTCATAGCCTTCAGGGGTTGTTTCTGTTACAGTTTTCTTGTCAAGGCCATGTATTGTCAACTGAATTTCAAAGGTTTGTAATGCTGAGACACTTGAAGCTGTTACTAATAAACTGAAAACCACTAAAAATGTAAGTATAAATATTACTTTGTTTCTCGTCTCTTTTTTATTATGTTTTTTCATTTCACCCTTTTTATTTTATTTCGCTATTGTACTATCGAATATAATAATTTTCTTAATTCTTGTTTTTCTTTTTTATTCGGATCTATACACGAAATTTCAAAAATACAGTTGTCGCTTCTTGTTATTATCTCATAATTTTTTGTTGTTCCAGTGAATATAACATCTCCAATCATTTTACCTTTTGTTTTATAAGATAATTCAATATGGTTTTTTTTGATATTTGCTCTACCTTGTGAAATAGCTTTTTTTGTTAAATATTCTGCTGCTTTCTTTTCATCTTCAAATTTAATTACATCTAAAACTGCTTTGATATGGCCTTTTTCAACTGCCCCTAAAAAACCGTATTGTGTGTAATAGGGCGTACGTACTTTCCAGTCAGAAGGTAATTTATTAGAAATATAACCCATATCTTTATATTGCTCTTTTTCTGATTCACTAACTATATTTATTTTTCCAATATCTTTTATATTATGGTTCTGTGGCGTACATCCATTAAGTAAGGCAAGTCCTAGCAAACCTGCTGACAAACCCCTTGCTGATGTTTTACATATACTTTCAAGTTCCATTCTCATTTTAACTACTTTATAGTTACATACATATATTTAAATCTTTTGGTTTGAATTTTTTATTTTATTATCTTTATTTTTGATTTTAACAGCCTCGCAAAGGACATTTTGATTTTAGAGGATAAATAAATTTATAATGGCTGTTAGGCATTAAATTATTTGCAAATTTTGGTTCGCCATAAAATGGCGGGAATGAACAAGTCATGATAGACCAATAAGGGCCATGAGGAATTTTATCATCTGTTCTTGTAATTTTATCTTTGGCATAAGGCATTCCAAGACACCAGATTTTATCTATTTCAGAGAAAATTTCTTCAGGCTCCCACCAATAAGCGTTTTTAAAATTATATTTACATCCAGGCCATGTATTCTTTAAACAACATTTTGGAAAAGGATTTGGGCATCCTTGGACACCTCTTTTTAAATGCTCTTTATTTTGATTTCTCCATAGCTCTTCTTTATACTCATCACAATAATCTGCATAAGAATGTCCAAGCTCGTGTGCCAAAACTCTATAACCCCCTTTTTCATGAGAGATAATGACATATGAAGAACTAATTGGAGCATATCCACATAGAGTCCCCCCAATTTCAGTAACCCCAATAATTCTATCTTTTTTGTCATCAAATTCTTTTTTAAGTTTACGTTTTATTAATTTTTGAAAAGAATAAGGGACATATTCTTTTTCTTCACCATTTTTTTTATATTTTTTTAGTTTAACATCAACTCTTTTTATATAAATAAGCTTACTTGCTAATTCTGTTTTATCATCAATTTCAGCTATCTTTTTAAAATAATCATATTGAGTAGAGACTAAACCATAACTATCTTGATTCACAGGAACAGCATAAAAAACATATTGTGCAACTATAAACTCATTACTTTTTTTATTCACCCCCCATTTAAAATTTCCACCAGCATTATCATAAGGGGCAATTTCGCAAGCTATTTTTTTGCCTCTTGCATCTTTTATTACTTTATTTAATGTGAATCTCTTCTCGCATTCAAATGAGTCTTTTTCTTTGTTGTAAGGGCAAGCAATCGGTTTTGTGAATTTCACTTTTCTTTTACCATCTACCCAGAGAAAAATATATGCATTTACTTTATCTTTTTCATTTGCTTCTTTTTTAATGACATTTGCCTGGCAGATTAATTCATCATATTCTCTGATTTTCCAGTCAGCTTCATAAAAAATAATTTTATCTGAATAAGGCCACTCATCTATTTTGTCTAAACCTAACACTTTGTATATTTTTTGGTCAAAATAATTCATAGATTCTTCAGAATCTGGAAATATCCCTGCTTCAATTCCTTTTTCTCCCATTAGTCCTCTTTTTTTCAAAAACTCTGGATTCACATATAAAATTATATCTTTGACTTCCGGTTTGTGACTTTCACAAATACACTGTTTTTTTTGTGCTGGCTCAGTTTCGAGAACTGCTTGGCCGGTTATTAAACTTGTTTCTTCTTGTTCGCAATATTCTGGACCCTGATTTAATGCTTCTGGATAACCTTCATCAGCATTTGCTGTTTCAAGGCACATTCCATTTTTTTCAAATTTTTCTTGGCATATTTCTTCACAAGTCTTAGGCGGATTGCAGGGCTTGTAAGTGTAGTATTCTTTTACAATTCCATTTTCTTCTTCACCCTGATATTCATGTTTGTAATATACACACCCCTCATCCTCGTCCCATATACACTGGTATCCATAGGCATCACGAAAATATAGATAGTCTTCAGTTACTTTTTTTGGCAGGTTCAGTTTGGATACTATATCACGAAAAGCAAGTTCCTGGATGTCCGCTTTTCCATAATGAAGAAAAGGGCAGAAGTATGGGGTAGGGGCATACTCAAAATCTAGACTATCAACATAATAAAAATTTTCACATTCTTCTTTGCTCAAACCTTTACTACAAGGACCTTCTCTTCCAATGCAGGGAGAGCATTTATCTGGAAATAGGGGGATGTTATTAGACTTTACATAGCAAGTACCGTCTCCTTCCAATTCATTACAAAATTCAGAAGCGCAGTTGAAGGATGCGCTGAAACTGCAGGTATTTTCAAAATCATAAAAATTTAACTTGTCATATTTTGGAAAACCCTCAAATTCATAACATGATTCATAATCTGACATATCCAATGGCTTATCTCTGCATTGGCAGTTTGAAATTTTAAAATAGCTAAAGTAACGAGAATCATAATATTCTGGCAGCTCCTTAGTGCAATAGCTTATTTCTTTATCTGTACACTCTTCAGGGTCACAATCCAAAATTTTGTATGCTTCATGAGATGGATAGACATAATAGCAATCAGCTTTCACACTTTGACCCAATAAAATTAATACAAATACAAAAACCAAAACAAAAAATATTTTTCTCATCTTAGTTTAACTTGTTCTCCTGCTTTGAATATTGATTTTAGTAGGTGGATAATCATTTTAGCATTAGGTAGCTCTTCTTTTGGTTCTTCATCTTCTTGCTCTGGCTTTTCTTCAGTCTTTTTACAAACACCTTTTTCACAAACCATATTTTCTTCTGCGCAATTTTTTCTTTTTCTCTCTGCTTTATTATTTAAACAATAATATTCATAGACTACATTTGGGGTTTTGCTATCACAATGATCTTTAAGTACATCTTTTCTGTAGGTTACTTCCCCATAAACATCAAAATTTATCCCCTTATCAGAATCAACACAGATTATTTGGCTCGGACTTGGCGAAGGTGATATTGTTGGACTCGCTGTTGGTGAAGGACTCGGACTTGGCGAAGACATGTGGCTTGGGCTTGCGGTCGGAGAAGGTGATGGGCTTGGTGAAGGGGATGGACTTGGCGAGGCTGTAGTAGTCTCAACACAAATACCATCTTCACATTTTCTGCCCCATGTTTTACAGTTTTTGATAATTTCTACACAATTATCAAGACATTTATAATCAATCAAAATATTTTCATCTAAACAATAATCAGTATAAGTTCCAGAAGTATTAGTGCAGTTTTCTTTTCTTGAAAAAATTGGTTTGTTTGTTCCTTCACATCCTTCACTTATCACTTTTCCTGTAATTTTCTGCCTCATATTTTTAAGAAAATTACTGAGCGAAAGGGCAGAAACACTACTAATTAACAATATAGATATTAAGAATATACATATAATCACCCAGCTTTTTTTCATCCTAATTTTAAAAGTTAATCAAGGTTTATAAATTTTGATTATTTTTTCTTTTTCAAAGCTTTTTCCAGATCTTTTAAATCAAAACAATACACTGGTTTGTTTTGCCATTTATTCATCTTCTTTTTAAATGATTTTGCAAATATTGCATAATGTTCCTTCCTTGTTTTATTATGCCAATCAACATATCTAGATTTTTCCATTAACTTAGACAGTGTTTGTTCAGCATTAACACTGTCCTGCCATTTACATTCAGCAAATAAAATTTGTTTTGTTTTTTCATTCAAACCTACAATATCTATTTCATAGGTATTTTTCCCTTTTTTTCCTTTAAATTTTCCCCATTGTTTCCCTATTTTAGTGAATTTAAATTTTTTAGAGAAAATCTCACTAAATAATTTAACTATTAAATCTTCAAATTTTCTACCTAAATATGAATTAAAATCTTTATTGAAGTTTTTGCTTATTTTATCGAGTTCCCCGATATCATATAAATCCCTGTATTTTCTGATAAACCTGAACCAAAAATCAAAAAAATTAGAGTTATTTTTATACCTACCAGATCTTTTATTATTCCCAATTATTGGTGAAGTTCTAGTAACGAGATTATATTCCCTTGCTAATAAATCTAAATATCTATTGACAGCATTTACATCATTCTCAAATAAGTTGGCAATCTCTGAAATTTTATTTTTAGAGAATGCTATGGCTTCCATTACAGTGTAATATGTCTTATATTCGCCTCCAAGTTCACTTATCAAAATTGAACTGCCCTCTTCTAATAAAGATTTGAAATTCTTTATATAGAAAATATCAATAAATTCTTCAAAATTATTTATTTTTAGAGATTCAAGTATCTCGTAATACTTAGGTATTCCTCCGAAGATTGACCAAAATTTTATCTGCTCTTCAGTATTCTTTATACCTAAATCTGAAAGTATTTTAATTACTGTTATGACACCAAATTCAAAAAGAGGAATTTCTAAGTCCTTTCTTCCATATAGTGCTTTTGCATAATCATAAAATATCTTTTTTAGTAGCGAATAACTTGAACCAGTGATAAATAAGCACAATCTCTTGTTTTCTCTTTTATACCCATCAATAATATCTTGTAATTCTGAAAAAATAGACTTGTCCATATACTGAAAGTTTTGGAACTCATCAAAAAATACAATCTCATATTTTTCAAAAACATAAATTAATAAGTCTCTGAGGGTTGTAAATCTTGGCAGGTTATGCCTCTCAACTGTATCTATAAGAAAACTTGCAAGAGTTTTATCTTTTGGCACAAAAAATCTAATATACTCTTTATTTTTTAGACTTTCTAGCACAAGCCTTGTTTTTCCAATTCTTCTGAAACCTCTTATTATAATTATTCTCGTAGATTTTCCCCCAATAATTTTTTTTAATAGTTCTAATTCAGATTTTCGGTTATAAAACTTCATTTTTATACATGGTATGTAATATACATGATATGTATATTATTTAAATCTTTCGATTTAAATTTTTTTTCTGCCTTTTCATCCATTAATTATTGTCCCTTTAAATTTTCTCTTGCTTAAGAGTGCCTCAAAATTCTTCAAATTCCTACCGATTATGTATGTCTTGACCTTATTTTTTAAAATAACTGCAGCAGCCCCTTGGTCGAGAACAAAATGCTGTCCAGCCTTATATTTTATTTTATTTACCATTTTGTAAAAATCAAACCAAGAAATTTCTGGAATAAATCTTGCGTTTTTGTTTGTTAAAGGATTCTTGCTGTAGAGACCAGGAACATTGGTCATATTAATAAAATCACTTTCAAAAAATACAGCTAATTTAGCTGCAGTACCATCAGATGTTTCACCTACATTATAACGCAGAGCGCCGCAAAAAACAATATCATTCTTAGCTAAGAGGTTTTTAACTTGTTTCATATTATGTGGAATTCCTTCATTTGCATCTTTACCAAAAAAATAAGTCATAAAACGTGCATTTAAACGAGTTATAGCAATTCCTGCCATACACAATATTCTATTAGGCAAACCTCTTTTTCTCAAAGCATTAATATACTTCCGGGCAATACTTCCACCGCCACAAACAACAACAAATTTATATTTTCTTTTATTTTTATTAACTATCTTCTTAAATTGTTCGAGCAATTTGTAATCAAATTCATCTGGCACAATAAGACTTCCACCTAAACTTAAAACAACCACTTTTTTCCCCATATTATCATTAAGAACAAAGGACTTTTAAACTTTATTAAAATCAGCGAATTTCCTCAAAGCCGGTATTCTTTTTCACCATTTTTTCTGACCTCCTCCCTCTTCCGTATCCCCCATAGTTTCAATCAGTGTCTTTTTAGTAAATTTCATGTACTGATTAACACCAACTTTATGAAGTAATTTCCGGATAACACAACACAAAAAACAGAAGATTTAAAAATCTATAAAAGAGAGATTTTTTATGTTATGCTCTAAGATTTTACAAGAGCTTATTACTAGAAGAGACCCAAGAGAAAGCTCATATAGGATAAAGATTATAGAAGAAGAATTAGCATGCGAAGAGGCAATAGAAGCTACACTTAATGGTATAATGACCACGTCTGATTCTGTTGAGGTTATTATGGCTAAGACAGGAATAAGAAAGTTACTTGCTGCTGCAGCCAAAGATTATAATTTAAGAGGATATGGAAGAGAATATCTTTATGAGGGTTAATTTCTGGAGAAAATGATATATAGAAAAATACATAGGACTTTTATAAGAGTATTATAATCTAAAGTAAAAGACATTAGTTTTTTCCCATTTTATGTCTTTTCCTGTCTAGTAAAGGCGCTATT
>CAZOGQ010000039.1:0-8145 GCA_964579545.1 Candidatus Woesearchaeota archaeon
ATGGAGATAAGGTTTATTCTAAACTTAATTCAGCGGGGGGTAAATGAAGAGACGTTTAGATGGATTAACCACAATATCAATGTTTTGAATAGAGCAAAACATGAACGGAATATTATCCCAGAGTTTATGATCTAGGAATTACACATAGCCTATTGAGCTATTCATCACCCGTTAGCTTTACAGAATCTTGTATTATCTAATTGATTAATTTTATCGATTGTCTGTTTCTTAAATTCTTTTAAATTGCCAACATCTTCTTTTATTTTAAATCATAAAAACCTTGCGTTTTACCACATGTCAAGAATTTTCAATCCTTGAAGCTGTCAGAAACATCACATTTCTGAAGTAATAAATTATGTGATTTTCAATTTCTGACATAAAATAGTCGGCCCAATCACCTGCGGAGTAACTAAAAAGCTAATGAATGATAAAAGTAGAGCCATTTCAGTTGGGCTGTGACCAAATAACTTCATTAATACTAGAATCATAATAAAAATTCTGAGGACTATTGCTATTAATGTAAAAATGATTCTTACGATATCTAATAATTTCTGATTCATCTCAAAATATTTAAGTTTATTTTTTTTAATTGAAAAATAACAAAAACCAAAACATTAAACTTATAAAAGGCAAAATCTTAATGAATCTGCAAAGGAGGTAAAAAAATGGTAAACATCATAAATTTAGTACTTGGCATCCTTGTAGTAGTTTTTGCTTTAGTCACTGGTGGCTGGACACAGTGGGCACTAGTAGTTGTTGGCATATTAGTCATAATAGTAAGTTTTATTGGAAAAGGGAAAGCTGCACCCGCACTAAAGAAATAAGGAGATAATTTTATTAAGTCTCTTTTTTTATTTTATTTATGCAAAGTAAGAGGAAAGAAAGAAAGATTTCTGCAGGAAGCTATGATTTAAATAAATGGCTTTTTGGTGGCTATGAGACTGACATTATAACTACGATATATGGTCCAGCTGCTAGTGGCAAGACAAATCTTTGTCTACTTGTTACAGTAAGCCAAGCAAAAAAAGGAAATAAAGTTATTTTTATAGATACAGAGGGTGGTTTTTCTTTAGAAAGATTTAACCAGTTACTAAATAAAGATAAAGAGCAGACAGAACAAGTTTTGAAGAATATTATTCTTTTTAAGTTAACAAGTTTTAATGAACAGATTAAGATATTTAATAGACTCCACAACGAGATAAAAAACAAAAGCAAAATTAGCTTGATTATTGTTGATGGGATAACAATGCTTTATAGATTAGAGCTTGCAGAAGCGCAAAAAACTCATGAAGAAAAAATAAGGGAAGTAAATAGGGAACTAGCAAAACAATTAAGAATTCTTGCTGAAATTGCTCGCAACAGGAATATTCCAGTTATTGTAACAAATCAAGTATACAAAGACTTTCTCACAAAAGAACAATTTGAAAAAGGAGCTGAAAAACAAACACACATGGTTGGTGGAGACATACCACAATATTGGAGTAAATGCATAATTGAATTAAAAAATGAAAGGGGTAAGAAAAAAGCCATACTCCGAAAACATCGCAGTTTGCCAGAAAAAGAGTTCAACTTTATAATAACAAATAAAGGTATAAGGAGAAAAGGTATTTTTTAGGTTTTTGAATTCTCATATATTTTAATAATTAATTTTATCCTTCCAATGCTTGTTCTCGCTTCATTGGTTTTCTATCATCAAAAAATTCCTGTTTGTTTGGATTTCCGCAAAAATCAATAGATTTTTGGGGCATAGAAAATCTAAATTTATGGGGATTTTCTTTGTTATAGTAAAGGACGCAAGTAATTCACCAAAATAGCGCCTTTACTAGATAGGAAAAGACATAAAATGGGTAAAAACTAATGTCTTTTACTATAAGATGCATGAAAATTCATTCAGAAGAATTTTCTACACAGAAAATACGGAGCATTTTCTTGTGCTCAGAAATGCTTCATCCACATCCTGAAGGATGTTGTTTTCGCATATGCATTTCTGACATAAAAAATAAAATTCTTAATGTATTCAAATTTCCTTATTTTATTTCAATAAGTTGAATATATTTTCAATACATCGAAAATAATATTTCTCAAGTTTATTTTTCAGTATTATCTTGGTTTTTCCCTTCCTCTCGCTCTTCTTTTTGCTTCTTACTACAATTAGGATTAAAACAAAAAAACCAGGGTCTTTTTCCCTTGCGAATTAACATTAATATTGGAAATCCACACTCACAGATTTTGTCAGTCTTTTTTATTAAGCCATTTTGCGGCAAAGAGAATGTTGTCTTGCATTTAGGGTACTGGTTGCAGGCAACAAATTTTTTTCTAGTTTTCCTTGAATATATGATTATTAAATCTCCTTTCTTACATACAGGGCATTTTGTAAGCTTATTTTTCTTTCTTTCTTCTTCAATAAGATTTTTATGAGCTTCTAAAAGTTCCCCACCTATTTTATCTTCATTGTCTTTAAATTCCTCTGATATTTTTGCAATAACTTTTTTTGCTCCATTAATAATTTGATGTTCCTTGCTTTCTAGATTCTTCTTAGTTGTCTGTATCTCCTGCATTTGTTTTTCAAAATTTCTTGTTAGTTTCTCATCTATTATAATTGGAGAGTATTTTTCTAAACTTGAAATAAGTGAAAGGCCGAGTGGTGTTGCTTCAATTCTCTGCTCACGTATATAGCCTCTATTGTACAATGTTTCAACAATCGCTGCACGAGTTGCTTTCGTACCTAAATTTCTCTTACTTAATTCAGAAACAAGTGAAGCAGGAGAATATCTTCTAGGCGGCTGAGTCATTTTTTCTTCTTCCCGGAGTTTTTTAATTCTTGCTTTTCCATCTATGTCAGGCAATTTTTTTTCTTGTAAACTAGCTGGGTACACATTCATCCAACCTTTTTCTTTAATCTGTAAGCCTTTAGTAAAAAACTTTAACTTATCTTTAAGAGCCGTAATCGTTTTATTTTCAATTAGGGCATCTGGACAAAAACAAGAAATGAATCTTTTCACGATCAGCTCATAAAGTTTTTTATCTTCTCCAATAAGCTCCTGATATTCGCCTGTTGGATATATTGAAGGATGAGCTGGATCTGATTTGTGTCCTTCAATTGGCTTCTGCCTTTTTGCGTATTTCACTTGTTCAAATTTTCTTCCCAGCCTTTCAAGTATTTTTTTCGGAGAAATAGCTTCAGAAATTTTCTGACTGCTTGTTCTTGGATAACTTATTAATCCTGAGAGATAAAGATTTTGAGCTACCTGGAGAGTTCTAGAAGGAGTTATCCTATAAAATTTATAAGCTTCTATCTGTAATGTTGTTAAATCAAAAGGAACTGGCGGCAAGATTTTTTGCTCTTTTTTTTGTGTTTTAACATCAATTTCCTTGCCTTCTAGATCTTTGAATTTACCAAGTTCTAATTTTTTTGTAACATCTTTATAATATTTCAGTTCAGTTTTGTTCCTGCCATCATTAATAAGAATAAATATTTGCCAATAGGGCTTAGGTTTAAAGCTCTTAATTGCAAGCTCCTTTTCTACAACAAGATGTAAGGCTGGTCCTTGAACTCTCCCAATTGACATTATTCTAAAACTTCCTGCTTTTTTTATTGCATTCATCAGAGCTCTTGATAAATTAATACCATACATCCAATCAAGATAATGGCGTGTTTCTCCTGCAATTGCCTGGCCCCAATCAATACCAGGCATTAGGTGTTCATATGCTCGCTGCAGTTCACTGGCAGTAAGAGTCGAGAATTTCATTCTCTTGCCATCTTCCTGGTGGCAGATAAATCTTAATATGTTAAGACCAATAACCTCCCCTTCTATATCGTAATCACAAGCAATAATGCAACTCTTGGCTTTCTTGCATAATTTTGTCAGAACATTATAATATTTTTTGCTCCAGTCTTGCTTTCTAACTTCAAAATTTGGCTTCCACTCAATATCAAAAACAGGCCATGAAGAACCTTTTTTTCTTTGTGTTAATGTAAAAAGATGGCCAACTGCACATGCAATTACTATTTTCTCGCTATTTCTTTCAAGTTCATAATAAGCAACTCCTTGGTCAACATGTTTTTTAGCAGAAGATGAGAGTGCGTAGGCTACTTTAGAAGAAGCTTGTGGTTTTTCTGTTATAATCAGAGCATATTCGCCTGTTTTTCTTGTTGTTTTTGTTGGTTTTACTTTCTCTGTTTTTTTTGTTCTTGTTATCCTGCTTGTTTTTTTTGTTTGTGTTTTTTTTCTTGTTCTTATTTTTTTAGTTCCTTTTTTTTCTATTTTTTCCATGTCTTTCTCATTTATTTCTTTAACAGGAATTTCAATTCCATGCTTTGCTGAGTCTGCTGTTAGCGGCACATAGCCATTTTCTTGCATAGATTTTCGTTTTGGCATTTTATTTTATTAATTTTTGATTTATTTATTATTTCAGTTTTTTCATTTCTTCCATCCTTTTTCTTGAATCTACTGAACCAGAGAAAAACTTCCAAAATATTTTTGAAAGCCATTCAACCCAATTCTTATCTTTTATAGTATAGTATATAAAAATCTTTTTATTTAGCTCATGAACTCTGCCTGTAGGCTCTTTTATTTCTTTTATTCTAAAAATTCTATTATCTGATATAAAAGCACGAAGAGGGTGTTCTCTATGTCTTATTTCAATTAGTTCCTTATTGTGTTTAAAGTTTAGAGAAAGCAATTTTTCTATATTTTCTTTCCCAGCTAAATCTACTCTGCACACAACTTTAATACTCATATTTTTCTTAACTAGTCCCTCTACAATCTTAAATATATCATATTTTTTATTTTTAAAATTAATAAAAGAAAGATTTCCAGAAAAAATCAGGAGTTGTTTTTTTGTGTTTTTTAAAAAATCTGAAAAATTCCCTAGATTTGTTAGCTCTTCTTTTCCTGCCCTTTCCATAACTGCTTTTTTATTTTTAGTTTGTACATGCTGAAAAATATCAAAAGCACAAAAATCTTGTTTTTTTCTTGCAGCCATGATTTCAGTTTCAAGCTTCTCTTGAAAAACAGAGCTACTCACTTTTTCTACACTTGCCCAGTAAACTACTTTTAGCGCACCTCTTGTTCCCTGCCTAAAAGTTTTTGTGGCCAGGGTCCCAAAATCTCTTGAGATCTTATCTATATAACGATCAGCTGTTCTCCAACTCTTTTTTAGAATCCCTGCAATTTCCTGTACACTTCTCGGTTGTGTATAGACAAAAGTCTCAATTTTTTTTATTATCTCATTATCTAACATGATACAAACAAGAAAGCAATGTTTTTAAGCTTTTCTAAAAAGTAAGACACTATTGACAAAATTTGTACAGAAATTTGTATATAGTTTGCATGTCTATGTATAAGTATGAAGAATAAAAGAAGAGATAAAGAAAAGGCAAAAAAATCTGAATTGGAAAAATCAGATAAGCTATATGAACTGCAGGACAGAACAATAGAGGCACTACTTCTTGGTTTTAAAAAACAAATTATTCCAGAATACTCTATACCTTCTCATAGTCAAATTGAAAAAGCCACTGGATTTGCAATAAGAAAGTTTTGTGGAATAGATGAAGAAAGAGAAAAAACATTTTATGGGGCAGTTGTCGGATGGCAAGATCTTAAACATCCTGAAAAACTTCAAGAAATGGTAAGGAAAGGCTTAGAATCTGTTTTAAATCACCCAGACAGAGAACAAATGTCTCCGCTAGGGAATTATCTAATATTCTACAAAGTATACACAGCTTCAGAATGGTTTGCTGGACTCGGAACCTTACATAGATTTAGAAGAGGTGAAAAGAAAAAAGCAGAGGAAAGAATTAAATCTTATTTTAATGAAAAAGAAATGCAAAATTTTAGGCAAATTCATAAAATCATAGGGGGGTATCTTGCTAGAAGATGATAATAAAATTTCAAAGCAAAAAACTGAAAGGAGGCGGATAAAATGGTAAGTACTTTAGTTAAAACTATAGAATCAAATAAAGTAGATACTAACTTCCCTAGAGAGTTGCTAAGAGAAAGAATCAACAATCTACTTTGTCAACCTCTACTTCCAGGAGAGCAAGGGAAAGTTTGCGATTCTCTAAAAAAATTTGTTACCATGGAATTTGTTTACCAACTTTCGCGAAAATATTCAATAATATCAGATAAGATTTTTAATCTAGAAAGAAGAATCACAGTAAGGGCAAAGGCTAGACAAGAGTATAGTACAAGTAGCTTGTACGATGTTGAAGTACCTCTAGTTGTAAGTATGTCTCTTGAAAAGTGTAATGAACAGGGAGAACTTAAACTTGGAGGGGTAAGTGGAAGAAGAAATCAGTATAAACAAGAAGATATAATTGAACTATCTTACCAAGTTCCAGAAATAACTCCAGAAGCAAGAGCCGCATTAGCAGATTCTATTAAAGTTAGTGCAGAAATAACTGCAAAAGAATATAGAGACGATCTTCTCTCACGCATATTGATAATGGATAAAACAAATGGGGGAAGTTTAAAGGGTCCATTAAATGCAGGATATAATTTAGTTTGGGCGCCTTCTACATGGAACGCCAAAATAATTGAAAAAGACCCAGCAATATTTATGAGGTATGGCAGAAGAAACTTTTTAGTACATTACTGGAACATACCTGAAGAAAATAGTCTTGATGCATTATTAGGAGAGTTCCAACAAGAATTAAAGTTTTCAAGTTAATTTTTTATTTTTTATATTTTTAGGAAAAATTAATTTTCTAACATCTTTTCAACTTCAGAGAAAGGCAAAATCTCTTCTAGTTCCTCATACGGAAGATATTTATTAATTTCTGGTCTGATAAATCTAGAGAGAGAATATCTAACAGCAAATGCACGGGGTGGTATTTTACATGAATCTTTTTTGACCTCAATAAATTTTTCTGCAAGTTTTCTTATCACTTCTGATAAATCTCCATTAACAATTGAATATCTTGCAAAATGTAATCTTCCATGAGAACAAGAAAATATATAGAAAGTTGGAACACTTATTAATTCTCTATAATTATCACAAAAAATTGTTCAATTCCTAGTGATTCTTTAAAATTACATGATGGGCCTAAACCTGCTGCTTTAACATCACCATTAGAACCAGCTAACTCTGCAATCTGCATTGCTCTAGCAAGTGTTGTCCTACCCTGAGAAGTCTCTCTAAACATTTCAGAATTCCTGAACCCCCCTACATGAAGATGTTGATATGGTGAAGCAACGTTTCCTACACAAAATATAAAATTCATTTCACTTTAACAAATAATTAATGTCAAGAATTCTCAATTCTTGAAGCTATCAGAATTCCGCGAGCTATCTTCAAACCACCAGTCATAGACAAGTGGAATTCTGAAGTTTAAAACTCAGCATCAAATTTCAATAATTTTACCCTTTCTACCAACATTTATTACTTTTGTCTTTCCTATTTTTTCCTCGATGCCTGCAGCTTCGTGCACGTGGCTACAGAGAGCAATATTTGGTTTAAATTTTTTTATTGCTCTTCTAACAGCAGAACTGCCTTCAAAAAAACTTGTCATTTTTTCCATAAGAGTTCCAGAAGGATGAACGTGGGTAACCATAATTTTCTTTTTACTATCTTTTATTTTTTTCCAGCCCTTCTCAAGTAAATCATAAATCTCTTTTTCTTTCAGCTGGAATAAACCTATATTTGCAGAACCTGCTCCAAAGATTCCAATATCTCCCATCCTAATAGAGTAACCATGGATATTCTTAACATTAGGATAAACATCTGCGAAAAAATTTGCTGTTGCAATTGTTTCATGATTTCCTGGGATTAGCAACACTCTTTTGCCTGCTTTAACAAATGGCCCTATTAAATTATCAGTAGATTGCTCTGCAAATGTAATATCCCCAGTCAGAATTACAATATCAACTTTTTCTTTTTTAGCTCTTTCTGCCAGTTTTCCTGCTAATCTTGAATCTCCGTGTATATCACCAGCTGCAAGAATTTTGAATTTCTTAGACCTTGAGAGTTTTGTTGATTTTGTTGGCTTTTTTATTGTTTTTTTCGTTATTTTCTGAGCTTTCTTAATTTTCTTTTTATATGCCATATTTTCATAAGACAAACTTTATTAATAAATCTTTCTTAATGAACAGTATCTCCGATACAATTTTAAATAGGGAATACTTATCAGTATCCAAATCAATA
>CAZOGQ010000040.1:0-7988 GCA_964579545.1 Candidatus Woesearchaeota archaeon
ATTATTCCAGAAGAACTATAATCTCCTCTTAAAGAAATAATAAGAAAAATTGATATAATAAGACCAACTAAAAATATTAAAGACAAGAAGATAATTTGAAAAATAAATGAACTCTTCCTGAGATTTTTGCTTTTTGTCATGTTTCTAATAAAACTAATTTTTCATAGAGCACGGCCTGAAGATTCATAATCCAAACCTCAAGGTACAGTTTCCCTAGCTCTCACTCTACAATGTTTATAATTTTCTTTTCCCTTTTAATTTACTTGTTTAAAGATGAAATAAAAAACAGAAATAAAAGAGTCTTCTTCATAACGCTGAATATAATTTTGTTTCTTCTAATAGGTTTCAGTAGAATCTATCTCAATGTCTACTGGTTCAGCGATGTTCTTGGGGGTTTTGCCCTTGGGCTTTTCTTGTTTTGTTTTTTTCTGTTAACCTCAAAAGATTTAAAGAGAACCAATTAACTTTAAATAGTATTTTTTTCTGTTATGATTATGGCAAAAGCAAAGGTGAAAAAAATAGAAAAAAGAAGAATAAATTTTTATGATCAAATTTCCCGGAATAAGAGAAAGTCTTTTTTTCTTATTTTAATTATTTTCATCGTATTTATTGTTGTAGGTTATGTTATTAGTTCTGCCTTCTCACCAGATTATTTCTTTTTTATAATGATTCTTGCTATTATAATCTCCCTTACTTATATACTAATAAGCTATTATAATTCAGACAAAATTGCTCTTGCATCTGTTAAAGCAAAAAAAGCATCAAGAGAAAAATACAGCCAGTATTATCATTCTGTTGAAGGTCTTTGTCTTGCTTCAGGAATGCCAATGCCAAAACTTTATGTTATGGAATCTGAACAGATTAATGCCTTCGCAACTGGTAGGAACCCTGAAAATGCAGTAATATGTGTTACAACTGGCGCTTTACATAAACTAGATAAACAAGAACTTGAAGGTGTTCTTGGCCATGAGTTAAGTCATATTGCAAATTATGATATTAGATTTATGACTCTTGTAGCTGTGATGGTCGGGATGATTGCAATAATTTCCCAAATTTTCTTGCGAAGCTTGTGGTTTAGAGGAGGCGGAGGAAATAGAGACAAGGGAAAAGCAGTTTTTATGTTAGTTGCTATAGCTCTTGCAATTCTTGCTCCTATTGTTGTCCTGTTAGTTCAGCTTGCAATCTCGCGTAAAAGAGAATTTGCAGCAGATGCTTCTGCTGTTAAATTTACAAGATACCCAAGGGGGTTAAGAGATGCACTAAAGAAAATAAAGGGCGACAAGCCTTTAAGCAAGAAACAAGTAAATAAAGCTGTTGCACCTTTATTTATGTCAGATCCATATAAACGCGACTTATCAAATTTATGGTCAACACATCCACCACTTGACAAGAGAATTGCTATTTTGGATAGAATGTGATTAGGCTGCAATAAGATAATCTACATTTCCTCCGAGAGGTAAGTGGAGTGTGAATTCTGCAAATTTATCAAGAAAATTACATGTTTTGTTTATAGCATTTGGCTCAATAACACCTTTTTGTACATTTTTTATTGTTTTTATGGCGCTTCTTAAATTTAAATAAGTAGTTTTTTCATTACTACTATATTCAGATAAAGTGTATTCCGCATATAAACAACAATAATCACCCCAATCGCTAAAGTGTTTGGAAACATTCAGTATTTTATTTCCTACAGGTTCAAACTTTTCCAAAAATATATCTAAAGCTCTTCTTTCCTCATCCTTCATTTTTTCGTCTCTCAATATTTTATTAAGCCCAAGTATTGAAGAATTCATTATTCTGCATACACTTAAATTATCAAATCTTTTAGAAAATGGGTTAATGTACCCATATGAAGATGTCCAAACCATTATATTCTATATCCTCTTCCCTTTATAAAACTCCGTTATCTGATGTGGGAGTGAAAAATCTGCCCATAATATTATAAACCCTATTTTTATAAGCAGATTATGTTTGAAAATTTAAATTCAGAGTTAAAGGCAAGAGCAAAAGAAGAAGCAAGTAGAAAGTGCGATTATTATTCAGCACTTGTTAGAGAAATTATAGATGAAAAATTAGGTAAGCCAAGAGATGATTTTGCAGAAGTAGATGTTATTAAAACAGTTTATTATTCAATACCTAAACATTTAAGAAGTAAGGCAAGACATTAAGGTTCTTCTAAAGCTTCTGCAAGATGATACATATCCATAACCATCTTGCCGAGATGATGTATTAAAACCATTTCTTTTTTTGGCTGAGTTTCAAAAAGCCTTAACATTTGGTTATCAATAATATGGTGTCTATAACTAATTAGCTCGCAGAGCTTTGCTCTGTCAAATTTATAAAAAAGCTCATAAAAGCTTTTCATCATATTTACTGTAGATTCATAAAATTTAAGAGTCTTATTGCTTATTTTTACACCCTTGTCTTTGAGGTCACCCAAGTAAAGGCAGATCCCACTGCAACTATCTGCAATATGCTCAAGTAAAGTAATCATTGCGTAAATTACTGCTGTTTTTCTATAATCTTTATAACCTTTTTGATTAAGTTGTCTTTCACAAAAGTTTGTAAATCTATTATTGAGTTTTTCCATTTTTCTCAAGCTATTTAACCTATCGAATTCACCTTTTTTTACAGCATCGTAGCTTTCTTCTAACATTGAGATAAGCATCAAGAAAGTTCTTCTTAATATTTTATCAAATTCAACGTCTGGAGAGCTTGCGACACTTCTCAATATACAGTAATTTTCTCCATGCTCAATAATTTCAAATCCAAGGAAAAATTCAAGTTCTTCCTCGATAAAGTCCATAATTCTGGGATCATCAAATGTAAGTTTTAATTCATCGTAACCAAGGCGATAATTAACATCTATACTTCTAAAGAAAATATTTCGTGGGTAATGTTGTAGATATTGAGAAGCATTTTTAACTTCAATTACTTTCCTATTTGGCTCATTATTTCCTTCTGCTTCTATCAAAAGTGTATTGCCTTTTTGTTTTACTTCTATTTCCTGTCCTGCCTTTATTCCTGTTTTTTTAATCCAATCTGCTGGCAATGTTAAAGTTAAGGCATTATGTCCTTGTTTTATAATTTTTCTTTTCATTTTATTATATAGTAGATTCTAAATCTCTAGGATTCCCAGATTTTTCTTTTGCTAATTTTTGTTGCAATTCTTCTGAATACATTTCTGAAGGATCACTTTCTCTTAGACGCTGCAAACCATATCCACATGTACATATCCCATCTTCAACTCTGTTGTTGCGTAATGCAGAGTATATTGTGCAATCTCCATCATGTCCTTCTTTCATCTTAATATATCAATATTTAAAGTAATATTAGTTATATAAATTTTGTTTATATTAAATATATTTTATAATATACTATAATATATTGATATTATTGAGATATATATAAATATTTGCATATTTATATTAAAATATCTTTAGTTATATTTTATATTGGCAATTTATATATACTGAACTATTTTTTATATTCTAAGGAAAATGTGATTAGCAAGAGTTTTAGATAAGGTAATAAAAAAACTTCGAAGATATATTGGAAAGCAAGTAGAAGTGCGTGTTCATATAGACGAAGCAAGTTGGGATTATGGAGAATGTGAGCATAATGAATATAACATTGAATACAAAATGAAACTACAAAAGATTAATCAAGACAGTATAAACGGTATAATGGCTGAAGATAAGCTCTGGAGACGTAAAGGTGAGCAAATAACACAACTATTTAAAATAGAGCCAGAATCAGCAGAAAAAAGAGCACCATGGGATGCAGGGACAATTAAGACAGTAATCCTTATAAAACATTTAGATGAGATTTTATATACTAGATAAAATGAAAAAGAATCAAGTATTTTGGGATTCAAGGCATACAAATTCTCTAGGTAGGAATATCCCAGATGATGCAACTTGGTCATACATGCACAGGGTAGGAAACTTAATATGTTATGAATATAGTGAGTTTGATTATGAAGATAATGTTAGACATTATTACGAAGCAACATTTGATGTAGATTCTTACAGAAGAGCTATTGAAAGTATGCAAGAAAAAAGTTCTTGTAAATTGTGTGGAGAAAAATGGAGCATATCTATTAGAAAATTGAATGGAGAAGTAGAATTAAGTTTTCATGGAATGTCTTCTTCTCGCTCAAATGTATCTACAATAATCAAGAGCAATCATAAGTTAGAGGATTTGTTATTGAGATAATTTAATGATAAACCAAGAAAAAATTAACGGCTCTTCTTGCGAAGAGCCAGGAAAACCCGTTAAAATATTCCTAGTTTTCTAGGAAAATCTTTTATTTAAATTTTTGGGTGTTGGGGTTTTTTTCCTTTAGATTCAAGGAGGTAAATCAAAATGAAAAACAAGAGACTTGAAAAAATCATAAGAGGTGTTTTAGCAGGGACAGCAACAGGAGCTTTTCTTTATTGTGAAGGTTGTTCTTCTACTTTAGCAGAAAGAGACGCAGAAAAACCAACAGAAATTGCTAGGATTGAATATGACTTTGCAAAAGAGGCCTATAATCAGGCCTCTTAATTTTTAATAGAAATAAAAACCCACTAAGATGAAAACCCACCAAGATGAGAGTGTAGAATTTAAAAGAGACATAAAGAGTTTTTTGAACGAAGAGGCAGGAACAATTGGATATAGAAAAAAGTTTTTCAGAGAGCAAACTGAGAGGCTACTTGCCTTCCTTGAAGGAAAAGTTGTACCGCCTTATGAACTTGAGGTTCAGCCATCTTCAACATGTAATGTTCAGTGTAGCCATTGCTTTTCTAGAAAAACAATAAAAAAAAGATTATCAAATGAACTAAAAAGAGGTGATAATATAGATGTTGTTATTAAAAAAATTCTTGAAGCTGAAGCCTGGGGATTAAGAGTTGAAAGTATAAAATTTGTTGGCACATCTGGAGATCCACTATGTAACAAGAAAACATTAGATGTTATTGGCAAAGTAAAAGAAAGTGGGAGACAAGCAAAGCTATTTACAAATGGCGTGGGTTTGAGCTATAGACAAAACGGGACAGAATATCTCAAATATCTGTGTAATTTAGATTATATGAGATTAAGCTTAGATGCAGGTTCAGCAAGAACATGGAATAAGATTAAAGGTGTTAATGGGGATTCATTTATGAGAATACTTGGCAGTATAAAAAAGTTAAGTAACTTAAGAGATAAAAATAAATCAGAATTAGACATACAGATATGATATGTTATAACAAAACAGAACTATCATGAGACTTTAGATGCATGTAGGATTGTTAAGGCTTGCGGGGTTGACAGCATACGTTATAGGAGAGATCTGATAGATACTGCTTTTTCTGAAGAAGTGCTAGAAATAGAGGATTTACTGGAACAAGCAGAAAAAGAGTCTAACGAGAAATTTAAGGTTTTTATCGTACATCCTGAAGAAGAATTTAAAGGGGAAACAAACAGCCAGGAATTTATTTATCCTAAATGTTATGTGCCTTTTTTTTGGACAACTGTTGGTTCGGATGGTTGTTTATATCCTTGTGGCCATCGTGGAGGAGAGTTTGGCTGGAATTTGGGCAGCTTATTGGAAAATAATTTATTAGACTTATTAAGCAAATTAAAAGATAATCCAAGAGTTTGTAATTTGCCTGACTCTAATTGTGTTGTTTGTCCGCCTTATGCTGCTAGGTTAAACCCCATGATAGACTACATTTTGAAGAATAAAGATACAAGAGATGTTGATAAAATTCTGATTAAAACAAAGGAGAGCATAAAATGAAAACTATTAAACAGAATAATCTAGAACAAGTAGCTGTAAACTTCAAATCTGACCCGAGATTTGATATTTTATTTGATGACTCTTGCCGTATAAATAAAGGGTTTCTACATTATTATCTTAAGATTAAACTGGAATCTGAAAATCTGAGAGTAATTTACATTTGTTTGTGTTATTATAGCGGTTTTGAGTATGAATCCTTAAGAATAAGGAATAAAACAACAAAGGAATTTCATAAATTTTTGCATAGAAAACCCTTACCTGAATTTACCCCACCTGAATTTATGTTGTCAAAACAATACCCTCCAGATAAACTTAGTGAGATAATAAAATACATTGATGATAATGCTTAAAATGAAATTTTATATAAAGGATATATGTAATAAAAAAAATTCAGTTGTAAAAACAAAAAGTGTTGAAGAAATGACCGGCAGAGATGGTAAGAACATATACAAAGATATAAGAGGACACGAAAATGAATTAAATTACAGTGTTTGCGATTTGAAACAAAGGCTAAGTGGTTTAGAGAACTTGACAGTTTCAGTTACTTTACTTGATTCTGGAAAAGTAAATACAGAATATAAAATGACTACTGGACATTCACATGAACAAGAAGAAGTTTATCATTTTTTGCAAGGAGAAGGAAGGCTTGTTTATAATGGACAGGAAAAATACCACAAAGTTGAATCAGGAACAGTGATAACAATTCCAAGAAACATATGGCATCAGGTTGTTAATGTGGGAAGCAAGCAGCTAAAGTTTTTATGTATTTTTGAGGGTTTAAGAGAAGGAGGATAAGTTATCCCTGCAAATACTTATAAGCAAAATGGGCAGCTATTGCGCCATCACTTGCTGCAATAACAATCTGCTCTATCTCCCTGCTTGTTATATCTCCTGCGGCAAACACCCTTTCTGTGTTAGTTTTTATCTCACTATCCACAAGAATATAATTTTCTCTGTCAAGTTTTGGCCCAAGCCCCTTGAATACATTGGTTAAAGGCTCTGCACCTATTTCAATAAAAACCCTGCTAACTTCAATTTCTCTTTTCTTTTTACTCTGCATTATAACTAAACTCTCAACTTTTTCTTTTCCTTTAATCTCGGTTGGCAGAGCATTATAAATCGGTTCTACATTTTTTTTCTGCTCTATTTTCTTGCTGTTTATATCCTCGCATCTTAATTTCTTGCCTCTGTAAACAACATAAACCTTTCTTGCCGTATTAGACAGCGCAAGAGCAGAGGTTGCAGCACAATTGCTTCCGCCTATAACTGCAATAGTTTTGTCTTTAAAGAAAAAGGCATCACATGCTACACAATAGCTTACGCCTCTTCCAAGAAGATCTTGCTCGCCTTTAATATTAAGTTTTTTTCTTTTTGTTCCGAGAGCGATTATAATTGCTTTTGCTTTTATTTTATCTTTTTCAGCATCAATAACAAATCCACTTTTTTCTTTTTCTATGTTTTTAATTTCTTGTATAACAAAATTTAGATTATACTTTTTTGCTTGTTCATAAACCTTTTTCATTAGCTCGGCTCCAGTTCCAGAAAAACCAGGGTGGTTATCAAGCCATAAAACATAATTTGCAGTTCAGCCTATATCCTGGCTTATTATGCATGTTTTTAAGCCATAACGCGCTGCATAAATCGCGGCTGTTAAACCCACAGGTCCTGCTCCTAAAATTGCAAGATCATATTCATTATTTGCCATTTTAATCTCTTTCTTTTTTTAATAATAAATTAATACAAAAAGCTTTTTAAATCTTAAGATAAGGTTCAAGTTTTTGTTTTAAAATTTCAATGAGTTCTGGGTCGTCTTTCTTATATATATCTAATATATTTAAATTAATAATTCTGTTTTGTGGTACATCACATTTTTCTACAAGGGTGGTTGCAACCCCTTTATCTAAAGCAAAGATTAAGTCAAACTGTTCTTCAAGTTTATTTGATTCCTTACCCCAATTTCTTCCCTCACCAATATCAACTCCTGCACTTGATACTTTAAAATCATATTTTGGTCTTTTGCCAAAACTGTAATCTTCTACACCATATCCTAATTTAATTGCCATTTCTTTAAAGACTCTTTCAGCAGTTGGACTTCTATGCTGATTTGCATAACAAACAAATAAGACTCGTTTTTTTGCCATTTAAATAACTAAGGGCATGTTTTGCAGGTGTGCTTCCTACAGACATATGTCCTACCCCTAAAATAACCTACTAAACTCAAAAT
>CAZOGQ010000041.1:0-7620 GCA_964579545.1 Candidatus Woesearchaeota archaeon
TAGTTTAATATGTTATACAAGTTTTTATTTTGCTTCTCTATAATTTCTTTCTTTGATTTTATATTCAACTTTTCTTGAATCAGTATTTGAAATGTAGGAGAATGGACCAATATGTTCTAGATTTCCATTGTTTCTCGCAACAATAAAACATTTTAAGTTTCCACTCCAAAATCCAAGATCTGGAAATTCTTTTGCAAGATGTTTTCTTGCCAAGTATTTTAACGATTCGGTTTTACTTTTCCCACTGCCCATAAGAAACCATCTAAAGAAGCACTTTTAAAACTTTCTCTTCTTGCCTTTTTTCATTGATTTTACAATAAAAAGAATTCCAATAACAACTACTATAACTATTAAGCCAATTACAAGAATGGCCCACGCCTTTAGCTTATCTTTCTCTTCAGGAGGTATTGTAGTAGTTGGAGTAGGAGAAGGACTTGCTGTTGGACTTGGAGTTGGCTCTGTTTTTATCTTACTGCCAATTACAAAATAACTAAAACTAATAAGTTTAGCTTCATAATAATAGTAATCTGAATCTTCTTCTTTATAAGTTGTTGTGATTTCAATCCATTTTTTATTATCTTCATCAAACTTAAACAACGCAATATCCCTTTTTGCTATTTTTTCATCTGTTACCCATGATTTTGCTACTTGCATTGTTATAATTGCTTCAGTTAGATTTTTTAAATTTGTTGTTTTAACTTGTAGATATTTATAAACAGAATTATTAAATTCTTTTGTTACTTCAGCTGGTTTCCCAGAATATTTTGTAACTGTAACTTTAGCATTTTTAGCCTCTTTATTAACAATAACAGATATTTGTTTTATACCAAGCTCTTTATCCTTAATATGCCAGATTTCAGCTGCTCCAGGAGTTATTTTTACCCATGACTTGCTTTTTATTTTTGTTGTTACATTTGTTGGTGTTCCGCTGCCTCCGTTAGTAGAACCACCATTATCATCACCTGCTGTAGCAGTTATGACATTCCCTGTTATGCTTGGCTCATTTCCATCAAAATGAGGAAGTCTTATCCATACCTGATTATTAGTTGTATCAATATAACAAGGGTTTGTTGAATTAAATTGAGAAACATTTTTAGTACAATTTGTTTGATTCATTAAAATCCCCCATTCAGATTGGTGGGCAGAGTAATGAGAATAATTTCCTGCTAAAGCTAATGCACTCGTTCCATTTACGTTAGCATTCCAAATAAGAGTGTCTACATTATCTCCTGTATAAAATAATGGAATACTCATATTAACATCTGCATCCTCATTTAATCCTGTCTGGGAACTACTTCCTTGTATATAAGGAATTGAAACTAAAACATAATCATAAATTGTTGGTCCCATTGAACCAAATCTCAAAGCTGAACTAAATACATTACTTGTTGATGTTGTTGCACTACCATCAAATGCTACATCTGGTGGTCCAGAAGCTAGCATATCAACATTTACATAATGAATTTCAATATCTCCATAACCCATTCTAAAACTTAGTTTTCCTCCACCCATTATTGCAGATAAAGGACTAAAATTCTCCCTTGATTGATTTTCATCAGGGCCAAACGCTCCAATCCCACATCCACCGCCAGGATTTGGCACATCACACGTTGAATTTGAAAGATAAAATTTAATAAAAATCTCTGAGGCATCTAAATCCCCTTCTCTATCTCCTGGATCCCATACACTTAAAGTAATATTATTATTTACATTAATTTCATCAACACTCATACTAGCTCTTTTGGGAGCATAAGAACCACCTTCTTCTCCTTGAGCCCCTCCCATTGAAAAAATATTTATTTCCTTGACTCCTGTTGCATTTATTAAAGGAATAGAAAAACTCGCATCTTCATTAATTAAATCGTCCATAAAAGTAAACTCCATGCAATTATAATCAGAATAATCTACAGTTATTTCGAGGTGTGCGCTCATATCTCCTAAAGTTGAATTAGTGGAATTAACTAAACTAAATTCTTGTTTTGCTGTTGAAATATTCACCTGAGACCAATCAGCAGCATTATTTAAAGAGATATTAGTATCTGCTGCCCCCCAATCACCTAATAAACCATACATTGTAAAATTAAATTCAGTTGATGAGCTACCATAACCCAAAGTTATATTTCTAAAACTTCCATAATAATCAGTTAAGTTTCTTGCTGTCGCAAATAAAATATAAGTTGCTGATTCAGCTGGTCCTGGCAAGGTTATATTATACCAGCCAGAAGATAAATTATACTCATCAGTTTGTGGATCTAAACCAGTAGCATTTGAATGCCAAGTACTCATGTTATAGGGCATTCCTGCATTTTCTCCTAAATAAATCATATCTCCTGGCTCAAGTAAATAAGGAACAACTGTAAATTCATTCCACCCATTTATGCCAGTTGCATTAATATATCCTGTAACTCTCACTAAACTTTCAGTACAATTAAATTGTTTATGAACAGTGTGTTTTGTTACATTATATCTTGACAAACTATCTATATTATAATCAGTCTGTGAAGAAAAATTATTCCAGTCAAAGCTAACAGGCAGGCTTTGATTAGGGTAAATCATAATTGAATAATTTCTATCTCTTGGAACATAAATATTTGCTTCTAAAACATAAGTATTCCAATTTTCATCAATAGGATAACCTAATTTTGTATCTTTGATCTGATATTGAAAACTTATCCTGCCTCCAGTTCTATTAATCGCAGTAATATTTATTGTTCCTGCTTCTCTTAAATAAAAATTAATATCTGTTGTATCATTAAATTCTCCAAATGGAAATTGGGGAAGAGATTGTCCAATATAATCAAGGGCATTTGTTGTTGAATTTGTATGTGTTATAATTGGTTTATAGAAATAACTCGCATTTTCAGAAACACTAACATTAAACCAACCTTCTCCATTTGTACTTGAATTATAAGAAGTTGTTGAATTAGAACCAACAAGAGTAGGGGGACCACCATCCATAGTCCATAATGTAATGTTAATAAGAGTATTATTCAAAGCATTTCTATTAGTGTCATAGGTATATCCATAAAAGTCCCATGCACAAACAAACCCTGCTACTAAAATTACTGAAACTGCCAACAAAACAAATCTGCTTTTCATTTGACCTCTTTTTTCTTAATTTAGAGTAATAAAAACAAGTTTATAAAAGTTTCGTTGAAAAACACGAATAAATTTATAAAGTTTAAAAACACTAAAAAGCATAGAAATTAAAAAATAAGCAATTTTTATGATTAAAATGATACTGATTAATACAGGAGACGGCAAAGGCAAAACAACTGCTGCTCTTGGTCTTGCTTTGCGTGCCCTAGGCAATAATCAGAAAGTAGCCATAGTGCAGTTTATGAAGGGCAGGACAAGTGGGGAAAATAAAATAACTGAAAAACTTTCAAATCTGCAAGATATAGGTTACGAAATATATCAATTTGGCAGACAAGAATTTGTGGATTTAAAAAATCCTGACAGACAGGATATTGAACTTGCAAAAAAAGGTCTAAACTTCACGCATAATTATATTGAAAATCTGAGAGATAAAACAAAACATACTCTGTTAATACTTGATGAAATAAATATTGCTGTTTCTTGTGGTCTTCTCAGTGAAGAAGATGTCTTAGATTTTCTTGCTAAAGCAAGAAAAATTGAAAATCTTGATATTGTTATGACAGGAAGAAATGCTTCTAAGAGATTGATTAAAGAAGCAGATATTGTCACAGAAATGAAAGAAAAAAAATATAAACAAGGAACAAGAAAAGGAATTGAGTATTAACCAAATATATGTGACATCCCAATAAGTTCTTTGTATTGCTCTTTTTAAAGAGGATTTTTTGTCTATAATTTTTTGTTTATTAAATCTCTCAGTTTTCTAATCATTGATTTGAATAAAGATTCATTTCTATAAAGATAAGAAGGTTCAATAAAGAAACCCTCATAAGCTATTTTATTCCTTAAAACTCTCAAATCATTTAAAACAGAAACTTCGTGTGAACTAACTTCTGGGTATTTTTTAAGACAGTCAATAAGATCTTTATGACTTAATGTTTTATAACCATCTATTAAAAGTATAGCAGTAGCAAGTTCTTTTATAATTTCATAATAATCTGCAATTATGAGCGCAGCCATTTCTTTTCTGTCTTGGGTTTTTATCCTTTCTTCTATTAGGGAAATCATCTTCAATATACTTCTTGCTTTTTCTTTATCCGGTGTAATTTTTATTAGCTCCATTTTAAAAAACTTTTATATAACCCCTAATTACTATTCCATTCAGTATATTATTTTTAAGTTCATTACTCAGTTTAGAAAACCTTTCTTTAAAAAACAGATTTATCTTTCTATTCAGTAACTTTTCATATTTTTCAAGCTTTAATTTTTTCTCGGGAGCTTGAACAAAAACATCGATATCGCTTCCCTCCAAATCTTCTCCTTTTGAAGCAGAGCCAAAGAGAATTATTGAATCTGGCAAACAGAAGTCATAAATATAATCAATAAGTCCGACTTGATGAATTCTTAAAAACAGATTTGACTTCTTATATATCTTAAATATTTCGTTGTCTAGATTAGCTCTAAATGTGGGATAAATTCCTTTTTTTTCTCTTATTATTAATTTTTCGTTTGTTAATTCTCTTAGATGATTAATCACAGATGGTTGGGTTATATTGACTCTTCTAGAAATCTCTCTTATATGAAAATCTTTTCTAGGAAAATCAAAAAATTCTTGTAAGATTTTGTATCTGCTATATTTCTGTAGCATGTGATACAAATATATGGCAAGTGGTATATAAATGTTTCGGTTAACTTTGCCCAAGAATATAATCAGGAAGGCAATACGCCTACGCCAGGAATTGAGTATTAAAAATTAAAAATGAAGCCCACTTTCCTCAATTGCAAGACCAATAACTTTCATTGTTGTACTCAAAGGAAATGTTTTTAATTGCTTAAATTCCTGTTTAGAAACTCCAACAATATCTAACTTTTTTTCCAATATCCATTTTTTTACAAAAGAATCAGCCTCTATTTTTTCTCAATCAACTCAATGCATACACCAGCTGCTACTGTTGCTCCTGCATCTCTGATTGCAAATCTTGACATATGAGGATTTGCGCTTTGTTTCTCAAGAACAAGGTTTCCTTGTGGCTTGATTTTTACTCTGGCAACGTCTCCGTTTTTTATGTAGTCTGGATTTTTTTTGGCAACTGCTCCTGTTTTTGGGTCAAGCTTCTCGATAAGTTCAATAAATTGGCATGGCACTTGAGCTGTATGAACATGGAAAACTGGGGTATAACCTTTTGCAAGTACAGTAGGATGATTTATTACTGCAATTTGAGCTGTAAATTCTTCTACAACACTGGCTGGCTTATCTGCCTGGCAGATAACATCTCCTCTAGCAATATCCTTCTTTCCTACTCCCCTAATATTAATTCCAACATTATCTCCTGCAACAGCTTCTTTCATTGATTCATGATGCATTTCTATTGTTTTAACTTCTCCTTCTATTCCTTTACCGCTTCTCCCTGGTAAAATAATTACTTTCTGGCCAATTTTCATCACACCTGTTTCTATTTTACCAACTGGAACAGTACCTATTCCAGTAATATCATAAACATCCTGAATTGGCATTCTTAATGGTAACTCAATTGGTTTTTTAGGCTCTTCAAATAAATCAAGTTGTTCCAAAACAGTTGGGCCTTTATACCAAGCCATATTCTCTGATTTCTTTGCAACATTGTCTCCTTTTAGACCAGAGCTAGCAATAAAGGTCATTTTGTCAGCTTTATAGCCAACAGCCTTAAGTAATTGAGAAACATCTTCCTTTACTTTATTGAATTTAGCTTCATCATAATTTGTAGCATCCATTTGATTTATTAATACAGCTACTTGGTCAACACCCATTGTTCTCAATAACCATAAATGCTCTTTTGTCTGTGGCATAACTCCATGTTGACATGCAACAACTAGAAAAGCTGCATCTGCCTGACTTGCTCCTGTAATCATATTTTTAACAAAATCTCTGTGTCCAGGAGCATCAATAATTGTTACTTGAAATTTCTTTGTAATAAGTTTTTTATAAGCAAGGTCGATTGTTAAACCCCTTTCTCTTTCTTCTTTAAATTTATCCATAACAAATGCAAACTCAAAACCAACTTTCCCGTGCTTTTGTGCTTCAGCTTTAAGCTTCTTCATCTCTTGCTCAGGAACCACGCCAGAATCAAACATAAGCCTGCCTATACATGTAGATTTCCCATGGTCTACATGACCTACAAACGCAACATTAAAATTTGGTTTTTCTCCTGCCATTTTTATAATTTTATAATGTGATATTTTAAAAAACACTTGGTTTAAAAATCTTTCTATAGGCGGCAGTATCTCCAATACTTACAAAGAACTATGACATGGCCAATATTTCTTTAATCTTTAAAGGATAAAACGGATATTCAACATACTTCAAATATCTCTTAAACACGTAATATAATATCTTATTTTGCAATCTCCATAAGACAATCAACAACATCCCTAAAAGATGATAGAAGAACCTTATCAAATAACATCTGCTCTTACTTTTAATCCTTGCTCCATCATGAATTCTAAATCCTGTCTCAATACTCCATCTTTTCTTGTACTCCATCACTAACAAAGGAAGGGGTCTCTGATTAGTTGCATAACACCAGCAAGTTTTCCCCTCAATTCCTGCCTGCATCATAAGCCATTAAAACACTTGGATTAATATATCCTCTCTCTTCTCCTCTTTTGTGTTTTCCATTTCCAAATCTAATTCTTTTCTCTTCAAATCTATCGTATGCTGTATTAAATCTCGACAAAGCTTCTTCATCACCCATCTTTCTTCTTTCCTTTGCTTCTAGTAATCCCTTAAATCTCTTGAAACTGTGTTCAACCTCTTTTCCAAGTTCATTTGGATTAAGAATAAAAACCATAAATCCAACAAAAATCAAAAGAACAGAAAGAAGCTTAACTGGTGTGAAACCAGCATCTTCAGAAACAACATAACCAGTTATCCCTTGCCATGAACTTAACAATGAAATAACTCCTACTGCAAGGATAACTAAGCCAATTATCCTCTTTTGATTTTTCATAAATAAATAAGAAAAAGAGATTATATAAATTTAGTGATTTTCATTTCTTCAAAGGTAAATAGGGTTTAATAGCTTTCCTTAATTTAGGATAGGTCCATATCCTATTAAGCTCTTTATGATTTAAATTTTTTAATTCTGCGAATTTTTTTGGAATTAATTTTCTAGAATCTGTAACATCTAAAACAATAATCTTCTTTTTTAGTTTATGAGTTCTAAATTTCTTTTTTAAAAGTTTCAGATGCCTTTTTCTTACAACTATTATAATATCCGCCCAATCAATATCTTTTTTATTTAACTTTTTTAGGGTTTGTTTTCCATCTTCAACCCCGCCATATCTTGTTGAATATCCTTTTCTTCGCAGATAACCAGCAAGATACTTGCTCCTATTTATCCCTTTTGCGCATATGCAAAGAACTCTTAGTTTTTTCATCTTATAGTAAAAGATATTAGTTTTTACCCATTTTATGTCTTTTCCTATCTAGTAAAGGCGCTATTTTAGTGAATTACTTGCATCATTTACCATAGTATCATAACTATT
>CAZOGQ010000042.1:0-7455 GCA_964579545.1 Candidatus Woesearchaeota archaeon
ATATTTTTTATTATAGCTCTCGCTAACTAAAATTTGTTTTTCCATTTTAACCTCCGTAAAGTTTATTAAAGAGAAAGCTCTAGCTACATTGAGATTAATTCAATGAGCTAAAGTCAAGCTCATTCATGTTAATTAAATCAAATAGAAATAAGTTATGCTACACACTAAAAGTGTGTAGATATCTTTGAGCAATTATTCTTGCTTCAACAATTCAACAAACAAAGCAAACTTTATATTCTTTTCTTTTCTCAGAAAATCATGCAACAAACAAAACACATCTACATTGAAACATATGGCTGTTCAGCAAATCAAAACAACTCAGAGATACTTGCAGGCTTAATCAGCCAGGCAGGTCTTGACATAGTAACAAAATCAGAATTATCAGACATCTGCATACTGAATACTTGTATTGTTAAAGGACCAACAGAAGAACGGATGTGGTATCGTCTAAAACAATTACAAAAACTTCAGAAGCCAATTATTATTTCTGGTTGCATGCCAGAAATTAGGCAAGAGAAATTAAAAAAACTAGAAGATAAAAATGTTTTTCTTCTTGGAGTAAATCATGTCCGGGATATTTGTAAATTAATAAAAAAGGTTCAAGAAAATAAATATAACGCAGAGAAATTCCTAACAAATAAAAAAGAAATTAAGCTAAATTGTACAAAGATATCAAAAAACAAAGTTATTGGGATAACACAAATTAGCGAGGGCTGTTCAGGTAATTGTACCTTTTGTATAACCAAACTAACAAAAGGCAATTTATTTTCATATCCTCAGGATAAAATTATCAGAAATGCAAAACAAGATTTGCAGACATGCAAGGAAATTTGGCTAACAAGCCAAGACAATGCAGCTTATGGTATAGATAGAGGAAATAAATTAGAATTACCTAAGTTGCTTGATAATATATTGAACATAAAAAAGAAATTCTTTATTCGTCTTGGAATGATGAACCCTGAAAATGTTTTGCCAATTCTTGATGAGTTGATAGAGCAATATAAAGACAGGAAAATGTATAAATTTCTTCATCTGCCGCTTCAATCTGGAAGCGATAAAATTTTAAAGGCAATGAATCGTCAATATAGCACCAAAAATTTTCTTTGTATTATTAATAAATTCAAACAAGAAATTCCAAATATAACAATCTCAACAGATATTATTGTTGCGTATCCTGGCGAGACAGACGATGATTTTAAAAAAACAATTGAAATAATAAATAAAGTTAAACCAGATGTATTAAATATTAGTAAGTTTTGGCCTCGTCAAGGGACAGAAGCTGCAAAATTAAAAGAGCAGAATGTTAAAACAGCTAAGAAAAGAGCAACTCAACTCATGAAGATACATAACGAGATTGCTCTTAACAACAACAAAAAATGGGTTGGCTGGCGAGGCAGATGTCTTATAAACAAGAAAGGTTTTGAAAACACATGGCTTGCAAGAAACTCAGCTTATAAATTAATTATTCTAAAATCAGATAAAGATATTCTTGGTAAATTTGTTGATGTTAAAATTAACAAAATAAGAGCACATTATTTATATGGGGAGGTTGTTTAAACATCAAAATGCTTTATGAACCTTCCTGACTTTCAGTCAGGAGATAAACATTTTGTAAATTTCAAAACCCAAACATGCTCTAAACTTTACAGGTTGTGTCACAATTCAAAATTGACTTAATATAAAGGACTATAAGGATTTACAGAATTTGCCGAATGGTAAATCATCTGGTTATTAATATTATTTCATTAATATTGACATATTAAAATGTGAAGAGTATTTATGATTAAAGATAAGACCTCTTTCTCAAATTAATTATAGGACAGCCTGTTTAGTGCAGGGTTTTTGATAAGTCAGAGCCTAAAGAATTAAAAAAATAAATCAAAGAACAAGAAATTGTTCTTTTTTCGTCCTCTTTTTTTATTTTGAGTAGTTTTTATTTTTTATTTGTCTTGTTGCTTGCCTTTCCTATTGGCTTAAATTTTTGCCATGCAAGTTCAAATAGTTGCTCCATTGTTTTTGCAAAAAATTCTGTATTTAGCCAAATCCCCACATCATAGTTTGGATGAACTTTGTCGTCATCAAGCAACATAAACATTAATTGCTCAGAATCTACAATACAAAATCTTGCTCTCATGGTTTCCATGGATCTTACTTCAGCTACCCTGCCTAATTCTTTTGCGATTTTTGTATTTCCTGTTGTAACTGGTGCAGCGATTTTTATTTTTACATTTCTTCTTTTTGCTTTTTCTAAACTTGGCATTAATGATTCAAGCTTCCGATTCATTCCATCAGCAGTTGTAACAATTGTTACTGTTTTCTCAGCTTCTCTAATCATCATATCAAGATGATTATACATATTTTGCCTACCTCTTAAACTCCCGCTTAAGTCAGATGGTTCAATATACTTAACGCCTTCTGTAAACAAAGTTGATAATTCTTTTAGAACATCGTCACCTTTTAATTGATCAAGCCTTTTGCTCTTTTTTTGTGCATCTACCACCAAATTTTTCTTTACCCTCTCTATTACCTCTTCTGGTTTTAGAGCAACGAATTTTATTGGTTTCCCCAATTTCATCACAATAAAGCCTTTTTTCTCTAAACTCTCAAGGATATCGTAAGTCCTACTTCTAGGAACATCACTTATGTTACTCAATTCACCTGCAGTCGAAACACCCCGAGAAAGTAAAGCTGTCCATACTCTCACTTCATATAAATTTAAGTCAAAAATCTTTCTTAATCTACTCAAAAATTCTTCTTTCACAATCATTTTTACTTGTTACTTTAAAATGTTAAATTCAAAAGTGAAAGCAGTATTTAAATGTTTTCTTTTTTGTTGCTATTATAAAAATAGAATTTTCACTATCTACCTAAAGTAAATTAAAGTTTATTAAAGTATATACTTATCTTTTTTTCCTTTACTTCAAATTCTGCTTTATTTTTAAAATTCTTGATTTTCACGTCGGTTTTTATAATGATTTCAGATGAATTTGTCCTATTTTTAATAAATTGTTTTTGTTTTTCCAGAACTTTCATAAAATTTTCATCAACTTGAACTGCCAGATTAATTTTATTTTGTTTTTGTAAGCCAGATTTTTTTCTTTGTGCCTGGATTTTCCTGATAAGTTCTCTCGCGTAACCTTCTGATTCAAGATAGGGAGTTAATTTTGTATCAAGTTCCACAATTATTTCTCCCTTTTTTCCTTTTTTTAATTCAACTTTTTTCACATTTAACTGTCTTGTAATAATTTCCTGCAATTCTTTTGAAATTATCTTATCTACTTTTATAATTGCTTTTGCAAGAGGCCATTTTAGCCCGATTTTTTTAATGTCTCTTTGAGCAAGCCCTGCTTCTATTATTTTTAAAACAGTTTCAAACTCTTCCTCGAGTTTTTTATTTATTTTTTCCCCGTCTTTTTTTGGCCAATCACAAAGATGAATAGATTCCTCTTTCACAATTACATTTTTTTTCAGCTCTTGCCAGAGTCTTTCTGTTATAAAGGGGCAGACAGGAGCAAGAAGTCTTAATAAACCAAGTCGAATTTCATTTAAAACATCATGAGTTTCATCTGCTCTATTTCTAATTATTTGAATATATGTTCTTGATAAATCCCCAAGTAAGAATTTTTCTAATTTCTGGATTACATTTGGAAACTCAAAATTATTATAATCTTTAGTGACTTGTTCAATTAAATTACTGAATTTCGAAATTATCCACTTATCTTCTATCTTAAAGTTTCTTTTGTTTTTATTATTAAACTGACTAACAAAGTTGTTCACATTCAATAAGATATTGAATAATTTTTTGATTTCTTTAAACTCAGATTCATCAAATGCAAAATCTTCGCCTTTTGATGTTTTTGCAAAATAATATCTTAAACAGTCCCTTCCATATTTTTTAATTACATCTTGGGGAGAAACAATATTCCCAAGAGATTTTGACATCTTTATCTTACCAAGATCCAAAATCATGCCATGAACTACAATATTCTGAAAGGGTTTTTCCCAAAACTTTATTTCTGAAAGTATAATCTGAGAATTCCACCAACCCCTCATCTGATCTTTCCCTTCTATATTTAGGTCTGCTGGCCAGAATTTTTTAAATAATCCCTTGCTTGAAGGGAAGCCAAGGGCCGCCCAGCTTGAAACTCCTGAATCAAACCATACATCTAAAATTTCTCTTACCCTTCTCATTTTTCCGCCACACTTACATTTCCATTCTACAATATCTATGTCTGGTTTATGTAAATCTTTGATTTTTTTACCATAATATTTCTCAAGCTCTTTTACAGTTCCAATCACTTTTTTCTCCCCGCATTTATCACACAACCATATTGGTAAGGGAGTTCCCCAATATCTATCTCTTGAAATAGGCCAATCTGATATTCCTTCTAACCAGGCTTTCATTCTCAGCCCCATATATTTTGGAACCCAATTTACTTCATCATTTTCCTTTAATAGTCTTGAATGAATATCGGAAATTTTAAAAAACCACTGAGGCACAGAAATCATTAACAAAGGGGTGTTGCATCTCCAGCATAAAGGATAATCATGAACATATCTATGTTTATAAACAAGAAAATTATCTTTTTCAAGGTCTTCTATAATTTCTGAATCAACTAATCTTGCTTTTTTTCCAGCATATTTCCCAGCCTCTTCTGTAAGCAGACCATTTATTGCCACAGGAGAAGGCATATCTAAATTATTTTGTTTTCCAACTTCATAATCTTCCTTACCATGACCAGGAGCACAATGTACAAGACCGGTTCCTTCATCCAAATTAACATATCTAGAAGACAAGACGATATGGTAAGCATTCTTCAATTTTAAATTTAGATTTCTTGAAAGAGAATTTTCATATTCTAATCCTGCAAGCTCTTTTCCCTTACACGTTTTCTTTAAAGTATATCCTGATTTAATTGCACTCATTAATTCCTGAACTTTTTCTTTCGCGATTACCCATGTCTCACCATTACTTAACTCAATCTCAGAATATTCAAAATCTGGATTAACCATAACTCCTGTATTCCCTGGCAAGGTCCAAGGAGTTGTTGTCCAGATTATTAAAAATTTCTTGTCTGTGTTTTTTACAGGAAACTTAACATAAATAGACATGTCCTCTTGTTTTGAATATTCAATTTCATTGTAAGCTACTGCTGTTTCACATCTCGGGCAGACATGAACAGGATATTTGCCAAGATAAAGCAGTCCTTTTTCATCTGCTTTTTTGAATGTATCCCATATCGCTTTTATATACTTATTTTCTGAAGTTAAATATGGTTCCTTAAAATTCATCCAAACTCCTAAATTCTCAAACTCTTTGTTCATTACACTAATAAATTTTGTTGCAAATTTCTTACATTCTCCAATAAATTTTTTCACACCAAATTTTTCAATATCTTTCTTAGACTTACTTCCAATTTGTTTCTCAATTTTAAATTCAATTGGAACGCCATGAGTATCATATCCTGCTTTATCAAAAACATCAAAACCTTGCAATCTTTTAAAACGCATGGCAATATCTTTTAAAATTTTGTTTAATGCTGTCCCCATATGAATATGGCCAGTCGCATATGGGGGACCATCCATTAAAAAAAACTTCTTTCCGTGAGTATTTTTCTTTTTAGATTTCTCATAAATCTTCTTCTGCTGCCAGAATTTCAAAATCTCCTCTTCATATTTCTTATCTAACATTTTCCTGTTACTTCTTTCTATTTATCTCACAATTTTAATTTAAATATCTTTTTCTTTTATTTTTTTGTTTTTTATTTTTCATAAATATCTCTGATGATAATTTAGCAAGCTAAAAAATTAGCTTGCTATTCAAATAATCATAATAACAGAAATATCGTTAACTAAAATAATTTCAATTTTCCTGATTATGTCATTAATTATTTTAGCCATATTAAATTTATTCTTTCAGGGTTTTTAAAGCTTCTTCCTCAATAAAATGAAGTTTTCCAGGAATAATAAAACAAAAAGGCTCTTTAACAGATTTAAGTTTTTTTAAGTTCTTGAGAACATTATAAACTATTTCGCTGCTCTTTGTTCCAAGACAAGAGCAAACAACAATTTTATCTTCATCGTTTAGCGCGAGATTTTTCTCAAGTTGTTTCAAAGCATCTTGAAATTTAAGACCAATGTCTACAAGAATAAGAGTATGGGCTCCAATTCTTTTATTTTCTTCGACAATTTCAATAAAACTTTTTGGTTCATAACTCTGCTTTGCCTGTGGCAAACTTGTTGTTTTGCCGAATTTATAAAGTTGTAAACCACTTTCACTAACAGCATTAAAAACACCTGTATTCTGCAGAATCCTAAACTTTATCTTATCTTTCTTACACTTTAATAAGAGAGAAATATGTGTTGTTGCAGCAAGAGGTGAGCCATAAACTAACAGTGCGATATCTTCTCTTTTAGCATCATTAAGAAATCTCTCGCTTTCTACTTGTCCTCTATCTAGTTTTTCAATTTTCCTGCCAATTTGTTTTTCAAGATCTTCAACAGAATATGGAAATTTAATAGTATAAAATTCAAGATAAATTTTCTTGCATTTCCGCAAAACAGCAAGAGCTTCTGTTGTTAAACTTTTCTCATTTAAGCCGAGACCTATAAAATAGAACATAATTTAAAAAGGAGAATATGATTTATAAAGTTTGTTAAGCAAACATTTATAAAAAGTTTAAATTTTTTTTTCAAATGACGGAATATGACAAAATAGCTGAGAAGTACAGCAAAAAAGATGAAGATAGAAGAGCAAAAAAATACTCGCTTACTCCAACTTTTTTTAAACTTTTAGGAAACTTAAAAGGCAAAACAGTATTAGATTTAGCTTGCGGTAGTGGTTATTTTACAAGATTGATAAAGGAAAAGGGAGCATCTGAAGTTATTGGGGTTGATATTTCAGAACAAATGATTAAACTAGCAGAACAAAAAGAAAAACACAATCCACTAGGTATAAAATATCTTATTTATGATGTTCTAAAGCTACCTAAACTAGGTGAGTTTGATATTGTTGTTGGAAGTCTCTTACTTCATTATTCTAAGACAAAAGAAGAAATTAAAAAAATGTGCGAAAATATATATAAAAATCTTAAGCCAGGAGGAAAATTTGTTGCTTTAAATAACAATCCAGATAATCCAATAAGCAAACATAAGGAATATGATTCTATTGTAACAGCAAAAGAACCAGTAAAAGAAGGATATCCATTAACAATCACACTTTTTGTGAATGGTGAAGAAAGCTGTTCTTTTGTAAATTATTATTGGAAAAAACAAACCTATAATGAAATATTCAAAAAAGTTGGTTTTAAAAACATAATATGGCAAAAGATGGTTGTTTCAGAAGAAGGATTAAAGAAATTTGGCAAAGATTTTTGGGAAAACTATTCTGAAGATGCACATCTTATTGGTATTAGTTGTGAAAAATAAACTCTTTTTACTTCTTCAGTTTTTTGT
>CAZOGQ010000043.1:0-7403 GCA_964579545.1 Candidatus Woesearchaeota archaeon
GGCCGTTAAGAATAGTTTCATCTATCAAGTTATTAAACAAATATTCAGTTTATTATTTAATCTTCAAAGAAAAATAGACAGTTAGACAAATTTTATTGCTTCAAGGCCTTATCCAACTTATCTCATAGAATGTACAATCACCTTCTTCGTCGACAATTGCGATAAGTAAGTTCTTACGTGTTGAATGTGCAACACGATTTTTAGCTGCAAACTCATGCCATGTTAATCCACTAGATTCGTGAACAGGATAAAGAATCCATTTTGCATGGTCTTGTCCTGGCTTTATGCCTTTATCATAAACTCTAAATTCAGCTCCAAACTTCAGGGCAGTTTTGATTATATAACCTTTCTTCCTCATATCTCTAAATACAATAAATTTTGTATGAACCCTTTCATCTATTTCTCTTGCTTTTTCCATTAAGCTGTCAAAACTTAATTTTTTCTTTTTAAAGTAAACCTCCATTCTTTTCCTTTCAGCAAGATATAGCGCCTCTGATAATGAATATTGAATTTTACTTTCAACAATCTCGCCAAATCTGCTCTTACTATATAAATCCATTGCAGTTTTTGCATTACTAACTACATTTTCACCAAGAAGAACAGCCTTTATTGGCTTGACAACTTTCTTAGTTTTCTTAGCTTTTGTTTTCTTCTTTGCAGTTTTTTTAGGTTCCTTTACTGCTTTTCTTTTTACAGCTTTCTTCTTTGTAGTTTTTTTCTTTGCCATAATTTTTTAAGGAAAAGGGGATATTTAAAATTAACTTAAGAAGATTTTTAAATCTGTTTTTTATGCTTTTAGCAGGAAGTTAAAGATATCCTTGAAGATTATCTTAGAAACTTGGAATGCAACATGAAGCTGAGAGGTTCCTTGAAGCTGGGCAACTTATTCTGGTTTTGCTGAAGTTCTGCATGGGCTGTTTGACCCTAAAAGGGAAAGCTGTCCGGATTTTCTTAAAAAAGGTTTGTATAAGATAAACCAACACGTCAACCATGTGCCGCTTTAATAAACAATATAGCCTTTAGAAAATTTGAAGACTTTAAGAAGATATTTGGTATTGATTATTCTAAAACATTTAAGAGAAGCGAGATTTTAAATAGGGGAGGCCCCATACAACAAGATATAATTTTCTAAAGAGGTTGGGAAAGAGTATTTTATCTCCATGTGTCCCATACTGGTCTTGGTCTTACAATAAAAAAGATTATATAAGAAACCAGGTACCAAATCCAAAAAGGAGAAGACTAAAAAAAGATTTCTTCAATAGATGTTTAGAGAGAATTTGTTCTTCCGAAGAAGAAACAATTGAAGAGATGACTCCTGGTTTAGGTTATGTTTATGATAAGCTTTTTAAACTATAATTTCCCTTATTGTTCATGCAAGTTACTAAAACTTTTAATCTTTTGAATTTAGTTTTGGTAGTTATGGTTCTCGTAGTTTTATAAACTACGCATCTTTTTTATGCTTTATTCTGAAGATGCGTTTTTTGTGTGCGGGAGCTTTGCAAAATCTGAAATACAAGAAAAAATGAAAGATAATACAAGAAAGATAACCTATGCAGATAACTCTGGCTCAAACCCTTTATTTAGCAAGAGATATGAAGCCAGGAAACCAGATGGAGATGCTGAAGATAGTTGGTATAGGCATGGTAGAATATATGATAATATTAAGAAGTTGTTTGATCTTATTAAGGGGGATGGTGGACTTGAGTTTATAATGGAAGAAAAGATAAGAAGAGATATTTGGGAATATAAGGAGATTAAATATGAAAGAAAACAAAATTATCTTAGAGAGCAAAATAAAACAAAGAGAAAGTTTTAAAATAAAACCTTTACTGGTATTTTAATAAGATGGCAATTGATTTTAAGAAGATTGAAAGAAAATGGCAGAAAAAATGGGAAGAAAGTGGGATATTCCAGGTTAAACAAGCCAAGGGCAAGAAGAAATACTATGTTTTAGAAATGTATCCGTACCCAAGTGCAAGTGGTTTGCATATAGGGCATGCTCTGAATTATACTATCGGAGATATTTGTGCAAGATTTAAACGTATGCAGGGATTAAATGTACTTTATCCAATGGGGTATGATTCTTTCGGCTTGCCAGCTGAAAATGCAGCAATAAAAGTAGGAATTCATCCAAAAAAGTTTACAGAAGATGCCATTAAAAATTTTATTAAACAGCAAAAATCTCTTGGCTTGAGTTATGATTGGACTAGACTTCTTGTAAGTCATGACCCAGAGTATTATAAATGGAATCAGTACTTTTTTTTAAAATTTCTTGAAAAAGGCCTTGTTTACAGAAAAAAAGCTCCAGTTAATTTTTGTGAGAAATGTGGTAGTGTTCTTGCAAATGAACAAGTTCATAATGGCAAATGTTGGGTGCATAAAAATACGGAAGTTGAGACAAAACAGCTAGAACAATGGTTTATTAAAACAACAGAGTATGCAGATGAGTTGTTGCAGGAAATTGATAAATTAGAATGGCCGGAAAGAATTAAAACAATGCAAAAAAACTGGATTGGCAGAAAAGAATGGATGGATATAGATTATGAAATCCATAGGACTAACAAAAAAGTAAGTGTTTCTACTACCCGCCCTGATACTAATTTTGGGGCCACATTCGTTGTTATGGCTCCAGAACATCCTTTATTGTCAAAAGAGTCAGGTTTAATCCCAAAAAAATATAGAAAAAAAGTTGACGAATATATAAGGAAGGCAAAGAAAAAAACGGATGAAGAAAGAATAGAAGAAGGAACAAAGAAAACAGGTGTTTTTACTGGTTTGTATTGTATTAATCAATTAACAAAGAAAAAAATGCCTATTTGGGTTACTGATTTTGTTTTAATGTCTGTTGGTACTGGAGCTGTAGTTGGCGTCCCAGGCCATGATGTTAGAGATTTTGAATTTGCAAAACAATTTAATTTACCCATTATAAGAGTTGTAGTTGGAAAAGACGGAGATACTTCTGAAATAACTAGAAAAGAGCAAGTGCAGGAACAAGAAGGTAAAATGATTAATTCTGAATTTTTAAATGGCCTGGATATTCACAAAGCTACAAAGAAAATTATAAATTATATTGAGAAAAAAAAGTGGGGAGGAAGAACTATCCGTTATAGATTAAAAGACTGGCTTGTTTCAAGGCAGAGGTATTGGGGGACTCCAATTCCAGTTATATACTGCAATAAATGTGGTATTGTGCCAGTTCCAGAGAAGCAACTTCCTGTTTTATTGCCTGAAAAAGCTAGGTTTGGCAGAGGAAATCCACTTGAAACCAATAAACAGTTTGTGAATGTAAAATGTCCTAGATGTAATCTACCTGGGAAAAGAGAAACAGACACAATGGATACTTTTTTTGATTCTTCTTGGTATTTTTTGAGATACACAGACAACAAAAACAAGAAACAAGCATTTGATAAGAAAAAAGTTCAGTATTGGATGCCAGTCGACCAGTATATCGGGGGGGCAGAACATGCTTGCATGCATTTAATTTATGCAAGATTTTTTATAAAGGCATTGAGAGATTTAGGTTTTTTAAATATAAATGAGCCGTTTACAAAATTATTTAATCAAGGTATGTTGCATGGTCCAGACGGGGCCGTAATGTCAAAGTCGAGAGGTAATGTTGTTCTGCCAGAAGAAGTTTCAAAAAGATATGGAATTGATACAGCTCGTTTATTTTTAACATCTGTAGCTTCTCCAGACAAAGATATTCTATGGAGCGAACAGGGAATCCAAGGAAGTTTTAGATTTATTAAAAAAATATTTGATTATTTTGACAAAATTAAAATAACAAAACAGAAAGATGCAAGAATAGAAAGTAAGTTAAATAAAACAATTAAAGATGTAACAAAACAAATTGATAATTTTCAATATAATCTTGCTATAATTAATATAAGAAATTTATTTAACTCCTTGCTAGAAGAAGTAAATAAAGAAACTTTAGAAGATTTTATTAAACTACTTGTTCCTTTTTGCCCGCATATTGCAGAAGAACTATGGCATAAACTAGGAAACAAGACATTTGTTAGTCTTGAATCATGGCCAGAGTATATGGAGAAAAAAATAAATCCTGAGTTTGAAAAACAAGAAAAAGCAATAGAAAAACTAAAGGACGACATAACTAATATAATCAAGATTACTGGAAAGAAAAATCCAAAAATATATGTTTATACCTTACCGGGAGAATTAGAAATTTATAAACATACAGGTATAGAAGGTATCAACATCTTCTCTGTTTCTGATAAGAAAAAGCATGATCCGCAAGATAAGGCCAAGAAAGCAAAGCCAGGCAGGCCTTCTATTTATGTTGAATAAAAAAATAAAAAAGAAAAATTTATTTTGTTTGTGCTTGTTTCTTACTATCGCTCAGGCCGATTGCTCCGCCGATTATTCCTAAAATTCCTATGACGTTTCCGGCAGTTAATATTCCTAAGACAAGTGACAAGATTGCTCCGCCCTTAGTTTTTTCTGGTATTTTCATCATTCCTGACGCCTTCAGAAAAAACAGGCCAACTATCAGAACAATTATCGATGCGAGCATTATAATTATTCCTATCCATAATGGTTGTTGCGTTGTGCCTTCGACAGGCGCACTTGCAAGTCCTACAATCAATACAATGATCCCAACTAATAAAACAATTCCCGCTAATACAATACTCATTATCCCTGAAATCTTTGCAAGCAATGAGCCAGTTTTACTTTCCATTTTTACCTCCTTTTATATCTTTTTAAAGATTTTCTGATTTTTAAATTTATTCCAACACAGCTTTGATTCTTCTTATGCCAGAGGCAACAGATTCTTCTTTTATGATTTTGAATTTGCCGAGCTTACTAGTGTTTTTAACGTGCGGGCCTGCACAAATCTCTTTACTGAACTTGCTGATTGAATAAACAGAAACTTTATTTCCGTATTTATGCTCAAAAATACCGAGTGCTCCTGATTTTTTTGCTTCTTGAAAAGTCATTTCTTTTCTGTCCACTATTAATTTTTGTTTTATTCTTTCATTAATAACTTTTTCAACTTTTTTTAGTTCTTCATTTGTCAATTTTCTTGGGAAATCAAAATCTAGTCTTAGCCTCTCTTCTGTTATATTGCTTCCTTTTTGTACAATCTCATTACTTAGAACTTGCCTGAGAGCAGCTAGTAATAGATGAGTTGCAGTATGCAATTTTGTTGTTTTCTCTGTTTTGTCTGCGAGTCCTGATTTAAATCTTCCTTTTGTTGCTGTCCTGCTTAATTCCTGATGTTTTTTAAGCTGTTCTTCATAACTTTTTTTATTTACTTTTAGCCCAGATTGTGTTGCAAGCTCTTCTGTCGTCTCTAGAGGAAAGCCATAACTTTGATAAAGTAAAAATGCTTTTTGTCCGGGAATTTCTCTTTTTCTATTTTCTCTTAATTCATTTTTAATTTTTTCAAAAACTCTAAGACCTTTTTCTAATCCCTTTAAAAATCTCTGTTCCTCCCTTTCTAGTTCCTTAAGAATAAATTTTTTATTTTTTTCTAAATATTTATAATCTTTTTTATTTATTTCAATTACTCTTTCTCCGAGTTTCTTTGTGAAATTCTGTATTCCTATCCCTTTTCCGTATCTTACTGCCCGTCTTATTAATCTTCTTAAAACATATCCTTGTTCAAGGTTGCTTGATTGTATGTTTTCACTAAGTATAAACACAGAGGCACGAATATGATCCGCAATAATTCTCATCGACCTTGTTTGTCCAATATCTTTCCCATAATTTTTTTTGCTTAGTTCTTGTATTTTTTGTATTATGGGCCAAAAAATTTCTGTTTTATAATTATCATCTGAACCTTGTAAAACTGCAACAGTTCTTTCAACACCCATTCCAGTATCAACATTTTTTTGTCTTGCTTCATTGTATCTGCCAGCTTCATCTTTGTTGTACTGCATAAAAACATCATTCCAAATTTCTACCCATTTTTCGTCTCCTGCGTTGAACTTTTTAGGAACCCCCTCCCCCATATAGTAAAACATTTCTGTGTCTGGCCCACAAGGTCCTATTTTGCCTGCAGGCCCCCACCAATTTTCTTTTTTTCCTAAAAATAGTATTCTTTCTTTTGGTATGCCAAGGGTTTTCCAAATTTCAGCAGATTCATTATCTCTTTCTGCATCTTTATCTCCTTTAAAACAACTTATAGCAAATTTTTGTTTTTTAAGCTTTAACGTCTTTGTAAGAAATTCAAAACTCATTTCAATAGCTTTTTTTTTCCAATAATCTCCAAGACTCCAGTTTCCAAGCATTTCAAAAAAAGTATGATGAACTGCATCACCAACTTCATTTATATCAGTTGTTCTAACGCATTTCTGTACATTACAAAGTCTTTTGCCTTGCGGATGTTTCTGACCAAGGAGAAAAGGAACAAGGGGGTGCATTCCAGCTGTTGTAAATAAAACAGTTGGATCATCTCTTGGAATTAATGGTGAGTTTTCTATTATTGCATGGTTCTTATTTTTAAAAAATTTCAGATAACTCGAAATTAATTTTTTTCTTGTCCAATTCATTTAGAAAAAAACCTTCTGAGACTTTTAAATATTGCGATGGCTATCTTTCACTATGAGCTAATCTTATTTCTCCCTCTATTTTTTCAATTAAAGATAGATCAATTCTTTTTTCATTAAAATCTATTGAGTACCAATTACTTGGCTCAAAAACAGGTTCGTTTTCTGGTCTTTTATAAACTCGGCTTACTATAATATCAGGACCAAGACAAACCATAGCTTCAGTTAAGTCTCCCCCAGCTTCATTTAAAGTATCTTTATGAAAAACAACTGCACATTCTTGGCTGAGCTCTTTATGCCAAATATTATTTGTTCTTCCAACATAAGTTCCTTTTCCAAAACCAGATAAATTAGCTAAGGCATATGCAATATCTGTATCATTTGTTCCCTTTATTTTTATTCTTTTTCCCATAAATTAGCTAATTATGCTGAAGTTTATAAGAATTTGTATAATATAAAATAATGTTTAAATTATAATTTATAAAAATCAAAATTTACCCCAAACTAGCCAGCTTTTCTTTTATGTCTTGAAGTTGTCTTTCCACATTGTCCATTTTTTTTGTCTTACTAATCTTCTTTTTTTCTTTCCCCTTTGTTTTTGCTTCCTTTACTTCTTGTGGCATTCCTTCTTCTTTACCCTTGATAATTTTCTTAACAATTCTTGTTTTTTCAAGATGTGGCGTCATTTGGTGTATCTTGTTTAATTCTCTGTTTATATCTCTAAAACTTCTCCTTATTTTATTTTTTGTGGAAAACTCTGTTTTTCTTGTCTTCTTAAAATCTTTTATTTTTTTTATAGAATTTAAACTTCCTGCTTCTAGCAGAAGAAGTTCTTTTTTAAATCCCCTTGCGTTGCTATTTTCAATTTTTAAGTGTATTCGATTCATTTTC
>CAZOGQ010000044.1:0-7371 GCA_964579545.1 Candidatus Woesearchaeota archaeon
GTTTATTATTTTTGATATTCTTAATCAATAAATTTATTTTACAACAACATAGATTTTATTATCAGCAACATTTTTTTTGATTATTAATTTTTATTTATCTATAATATTCATATCATCGTCGATATTTAATTAACAACAGGAGATGAAAAGACGAGAAAATATAAGCAGTGGGAGCTTTTACCTCGCCCCACTGTAACGCTACCAATAAAAAACCTTATTTATTATTAATGGATATAAAATATATACGATATATACTTTTCAAAATTGTTTTAATAAAAAGAGAAAGTTTTATAAAATAATATATACTAATATATATATTGTAGTATATAAATCCTTTTAAAAGAAAAAATGGGTTTTATATTGAATAAAATCTAATAAAATGCAACAAAGAAAACTTATCCGTCTTGGAAATTCAAGTTATGCAATTGCGCTGCCAAAAGATTGGATTAAAAAATCTGGCTTGAAAAAAGGTGACGATGTTTTTATAATGCCTGGTTCTAATGGCGAACTTATAATACAATCTGAATTTAAGAAAAAAGGTAATGGAAAAGAAGCTGTTATAAGAATTGATGATGAAAATAGTGAACCAGATATTGCAAGAGAGATTATTTCAGCTTATGTTTCAGGATATGATTCAATCAGAGTTTTGGGAAATAAGAATAAGATAAAGATAGCAAAAGGGCTGGCTAAGCAATTTATCAATTTAGAACTCATCGAAGAAAATGAAGAAGGAGCAATATTTAAAGACTTATTGGATATGGAATACTCAGAAGTTGATAGATTTATAAGAAGAATGGATAATAATATAAAAGATATGTTTAGTGTCTTATCAAATATGATTGAACAAGGAAAAAATCTTAAGGAAAGAGCAAAAGAAATAGATAGTATAGATAAAGATATCACTAAATTTTATTTTTTAATCTGGAGATTTATGAATATTGGAATTGAAAATCCTGGAGTTCAGACTAGTTTAAAGATGAGCCCAAAAACCTTTGTAATATCTTTTTGGATATCCTATAATATGGAACAAATAGGAGATGAATTAAAGAAAATTGCAAGAAAAATTGATGGGACTGAAAAAAACAAAAAAATTTTAAAGGAGATTTTTGATTTAACACTTGGTAACTATAAAAAGTCTATGAAAGCTTTTTTTGAAAAAGATAAAAACCTTGCTAAAGAAATAATATTAAACAAAAGTGAGATAATTAAAGCATGTGAAAAATTATTAGGAGTAAAAAATCTTTGGACAATCTCTGAAAAATTCAAACAAATAAATTCCCATCTTCATAATAATTCAAAAATGATTTTCTATGGACCATAAAATGGCAAAACAAAAAAAACCAACAGAAGAAGAATTGAAGATGTATAATGAGCTCTGCTCTAAAACATTTTCAGAAATAGAGGGAATACCGTTAAATGTAAACTTAGAGCCATTTACTATTCCTGCAGAAGTAACCAAAACACATTTTTTTGGAGCACAAGTCTATGCGGGGAGTGGTAAGGACTTCGGAACAGCGAATGTCCCCAGTAAGGTATTTATTAAAAAATATATTCCAGGGGTAATAGGAACATCTGATAAGGAAGATAGAACAGGAAATAATTTTAAAAAAGAAAAGGCTGTTTTAGGTTTAGATATTAGTCTTAAAACTGCCCAAGGCGAAAGAAGAATTTATCCTATTCTATACAATAAAGGAGTTCTTGGTGATGAAGAAATGGTCATAATCAGAGAATATATTCCTGGAAAAACTATAGAACAAGTAGCGAAAGATCAGCTGGCTGATGGTGGAAAGATAAAATGGGAAACAGCTGCTGGAAGCCCTGGCCTAAGTGAGTCTTTACATCCTATTGCTCTTCTTCATGTGAAAAGTCCAAATATAGCAGCAGCATTGAGTGAAAGATTCTTATTAGACCTCGAGATTGGAACACCTGAAGAAGCAAATCCGGTTTTTATCTCAGATAAGAGATCAGAAAAATTTGTAACATATGTTGATAAACTTGTAGGTGGATTAGGCAAAAGACTTGATGATAAAAATAAAACTAACTTAAAAGAAGCTTTTTTTGACATCGATAGGAAACTTGTTTCAAGAAAAGATTTATTGTGTATAATTGATGGAGAGCTTGATGTTTTCCCACATCATGCTATGCTTGGAAGAATACCTGATGCTGGTGGAGTTGAGGTTGGCGGAATTGTTAGGGACCTTGCACTTTATAGTGCACCTATTTTTATGAAACTTTGGGGAAAACCAGAAAAAATGCTTGATAGCGTACTTCCTGCATACTTTAATGTTAGAGCACAGATAGAAGAAAGTATGAAGTTTAAAGAGACTAAATTTAATAAAGAGCTTGTAGGTTTAGGAACTCTTTTTGCTTCTGCGACTGGTCTTATTAGGCCAGCAGCAGCTGCGGAGCATTATAGAGCAAGAAGTAAGGGAGACTTAGAAAAAGAAATCAGTTTATATCTATCTACTGCTTCTAAATGGCTTAACTCCTTTATTGGTGTAGCTGGAAAAGATTATGAAGAAGCAAAAACCATTAAAGAGATTTTAGGTAGATGTGGTTTAGAAACAGATAACTACAAATTAGTTGACGCATCTAAAATAAGCAGTGGTAGAAGAGCTAGTTCAAGGACATCTAATAATGAAGGGGCAAAAAGATTAGCAGGAGTAGCAATAGGGGCACTTTTACTTTACCTAAGAAAAAAAAATAGAAAGACTTAAAAACTTCAAAAAATAAAATTTAAAATGACTGAAAAACAACCAATGTTTATTTTGCCAGAAAATGTGCAAAGAATGATGGGCAAAGATGCTCAAAGAACAAATATAATGGCAGCTAGGCTTGTAGCAGATGCTGTTAAAACTACTTTAGGTCCGAAAGGCATGGATAAAATGCTTGTGGACGGTGTTGGTGACATAACAGTAACAAATGATGGCGTAACTATTCTTGAGGAAATGGAAATAGAGCATCCAGCAGCTAAGATGATTGTTGAAATTGCAAAGACCCAGGAAGATGAAGTTGGAGATGGCACAACAACAGCTGTAATGATTGCAGGAAAGTTACTTGAGAATGCAGAAAAGCTTCTTGACAAGAAGATACATCCAACTGTTATTACAAAAGGTTATAGAATTGCAGCTGAAAAAAGCCAGGAAATATTAAAAGAAATAGCTACAAAAATAACAGAGCAAGATGATTTTATTTTAAATAATATTGCAATGACTGCAATGACTGGAAAAGGTGCAGAAGGATCCAAGGAGAGATTTGCAGAAATAATTGTTAAAGCAATAAAACAAATTTTAGATAATAACCAAATTGACCTTGGAAACATAAAACTTGAAAAAAGTAAAGGAGATGGTATTGAAGATCCAGAATTAATTCAAGGTATTGTATTAGATAAAGAAAGAGTTAGCGTTGATATGCCACAAAAAATAGAAGATGCTAGAATCATTCTTCTTGATAGTCCACTTGAGGTTAAAGGTCCTGAAAGAGATACAAAGATAAATGTCTCAACCCCTGAACAACTTCAGAATTTTATTGAACAAGAAGAAAAAATGTTGAAAGGGATGGTTGAAAAAATTAAAGATATTCAGGCAAATGTTGTGTTCTGCCAGAAAGGAGTAGATGATGTTGCCCAGTATTATCTAGCCAAGGAAGGGATTTATGCTTGCCGCAGGATTGCAAAATCAGATATGGAAAAACTTGCTAGAGCCACAGGCGGCAGAATAGTTAGTAATTTAAAAGAACTTAGTGAGTCTGAACTTGGAAAAGCAAATGTAGTTGAAGAAATTAAAAACAAAGGTGAGGCAATGACTTATGTTAAAGGATGTCAAAATCCAAAAGCAATTACAATACTCATTAAAGGTGGAACAGAACATGTTGTTGACGAAATGGAAAGGGCAATTAAAGACGGACTCGGAGATGTTGCAGCTGCAATAAAAGATGGAAGTATTGTCGCTGGTGGCGGTGCAATTGAAATTGAATTAGCAAGGAGACTAAGAGAGTTTAGCCAGAGTCTAAGCGGCCGTGAACAACTTGCAGTAGAAGAATTTGCCGCAGCTTTAGAGTTTATACCTTTAACATTAGCTGAAAATGCTGGTCTTGATCCAATTGATATATTAACAGAACTTAAATCTCGGCATGACCAACAAGATATGCATGCTGGAATAAATATATTCGCAGGAAAGGTAGAAAACTGCCTCAAAGCAGGCATTATTGAGCCATCAAAAATAAAAAAACAGGCAATTAATTCAGCCAGCGAAGTAGTAATGATGATACTAAGAATAGATGATGTAATAGCTTCTTCTGGAAGAAAAACAGGCGGAGGTATGCCGCAAGGTATGCCGGATATGGGGTAAAGTAATTAATTATTTTCTACAAAACCTATCACTAGATTTTCTAATTTTGCCTTCAGAAACAAGTTCTTCTAATAAAGAAGTTACAATATTTAAATTAAAAATTTCACGTAAATCATCATATGGGGTACTGATATCACAATTTAAAGATTCTCTAACACTAACTGCAACTGCTCTTGTGTCAACAACGCAATTATAAGATTCTATTGTTTTTAGTACATACTGTTTCTTTTGTTCTGTACTTAATTGCATTTTGTTTTAACCATTTTAAAATATCAGAACTCTTTTTTCAAAAAGAGCGTCCGGAGCTCAGAGATAAAATCCGAAGATCAGATCCCTGAATTCTCCCGCCCCTTTTCAAGATACAGAGGAAAAAAGGATTTTTAAGGATTCCGCAAGAAATCCGAGTCTTTTAAGGGTTGGATGAATTGCGACAAATTATTTATTTCTAGTTTGACTATGAAAAGTGAGTTAGTTGTAACTCACTGAAACATCGTTGTATTTGTAACTTTCTCAAACTAATTAAATGTTTGCATTCGTTTAGCGAATGCTATGGAGGAAAAAAGGGAAATAAAATTAATAAAAAGTTCACATGCTGTAGGAGAAAGCAATTTTCACATACAGCTAACACTATATTTAAAACAAAACTTTACGGAAAGAAGTTCTGGACAGAAGGTCATTTTTACAGAAGTGTCGGAGCTGTGAATTCAGAAACAATGAAACATTATGTTGAAGAAAGTCAGGAGAAACACTGGAAGAAAACTTCATTTAAAGACAAGGAAGTTATGGTTTTACAGAGAAGAATTAATGAGTTTTAATACGCTGTTGGCTTTAGCCCACTAGTAGTTAACTATATTATTCGCCTTATTTTTGATTAGCGCATATATACTAATCTAGCATGCGTCAGCCGGGAGTCGCACCCGGGTCACCTCCGTGGCAGGGAGGTATCTTAACTACTGGACTACTAACGCATTTTATATGTATTAAAAAGAGGGTAAAAGGTTTTTTAAATCTTAATATATGTTTTATGATATACTCCAAGAAATAATTTATGCTTTAATGCTCTCTATACTTACATTTGTAATTATATCTGCAATCATTGATGCAAGAAAAAAAGGAAAATACCAAGAAAACTTCCGCTGATAAGTGTTATTATACCTGCTTATAATTCTGAACAATAATTATCTCGCCGCCATATCCAAATATTTAAGATTATAATTATTTCTATGCTATAATATACATTAAGAAAATAATCTTTATTCGATAATTTCTTTTAATAATTCAGGAAACTCTTGCGTTCCCATATCCCTTGTAGTATAATGTCCATGACCTTTAAGTTCAATTATCTTCCCAGTTAATGCTTTATGAAAGATTCTCAGACTTTTTTTACCACCATCTCTTTCATCATTTGCTGTAAACATTATAATTTGTTTTGCTCTTTGTTTGATAGTTTCATCAATAAGATAATTATAAAATTCTTTTTTAACCTCATTATCCTTATTCAGAATTTTCTAAGGTGCAACAAGGATTAATTTATTAATTTTTTGTTTTGATTCCCCTAACCATTTAACTAAAAAAGCGCATCCACAACTATGGCCTATTAATATACTGTCTTCTGTAACTTCTTGTTTTTCAAATTCTGCTTTGAATTTACTATAGTTAGGTTGCTATGGTTCAGGTATTAAAGGAGTTTCTGCCTCTATACCTTTTTCTTGTAATTGTTTTTTAATCCAAGGAATCCAGTGTTTATCATAAGTTCTTGTTTCAGGATTCATTGATTTTTCAATATTTGAAGGACATCCATGAATTATTATGCAGTTCATTTTATAGGTATGGGCCTGGCTGGAATCGAACCAGCGATCTTCGCCGTGTAAAGGCGACGTCATAACCACTAGACCACAGGCCCTTATTTAGAAAAAGCTATTTAATCTTATAAAGCTTGTTGTTAGAACTAATTTTTATAAGAAATAAACTGTTTTTTTAGTTCTCCGTACACATTGTTTGTTGCGTTATTATCAGAATAGGGTAATCTTGCGTTTGGTTTATACTCTCTTGAGTTATCAGAATATGTAAGTTTTGGAGTTAATGGTGTCGTTTGTAGATGTGAATAAAGAACTGCTAAAGGGTCATATCTTATTTCTGCTGGTTTTATGTTATATGCTCTTGGAGTATCCTGCCTCATAAATTCAGCGAGATTAATAGGTACAAGTTTGCTTGGTGCTTCTGCCATTTTAACCACCAAGCAGTAACCTTTATATATGTTTCTTTTTTAGATTTTTCATGGCAGAAAATAGTTCAAATAAAGAGAAACCTGGTTTAGATGAAAAAAGCATGAAGACAGATTATACTGGTAAGCCTAAGATAGATAGTGAAATACCAGAAAATGTACGCAAGGAAATGGAAAAAACAAGAGAAAAACTTGAGAAATTTAAAAAATTTATACTCAAAAAGTATCCTTTTACAGTTGCCCTAGGCATTTTACCCCCACAAGCAGCTAAAAAATTTGAAGAAGAAGAGGCTGTACCAGAAGAAGAGAGAAAGAAAAAGCCAATTCATTTAATGATGCTTATTCCTGAAGAAAAATTTAAAGAAATAGGCAAGATTAAACTTGAACTTATAAAACAGGTTAAAGATATAAAACAAAGGGTTTGGTTGCATATTAAAACACCAGTAGATGTTTGGAATTATTGTCTGGATGCTAAGTATGAATTTATTTCTGCTATTGCAATGTCCTTCCCTCTTCATGATAAAACTGGTTTTCTTGCTGCTCTTCGAGTAGCTGAAATTCATAAAGAACTTGTTCTCAGGAAGTTTGAAAAATATGTTGTTAGTTATGTTATCGCAGGAAGTCTAGTTACTGGAACTACAATAAAAACAAGTGACGTCGATGTTTATATTATTATTGATGATACTGATGTTAAAAGAATGCCAAGACTTGAATTGAAAGAGAAGCTAAGAGCAATTATTTATAGTTATGTTTCAGAAGCAGCTGCTTTAGCAGGAGTACCAAATAAATTATCTCCTC
>CAZOGQ010000045.1:0-7016 GCA_964579545.1 Candidatus Woesearchaeota archaeon
GATGTTCAAGCTTAAGAAGCTGGGGCTTTCAAGCCCCAGAGTATTTCACTTATAAATATAAGTTACTGGAGAAACTTGTTGTATTGGTATCCCAGGAATATAACAATTCTACCCAGGACATGTTACCTTACATTCTAAGTTATCTTCTTCCATTTGCTATCTTATTTAAGCAAAAAGTATTGGGAGAATTATTATGGTGGACTAATCTGTTTTAGAAAACTATTTTTATGCTCTTTTATTACGTGATAAAGACCAAGTGCACCTTTCATAATAAACTTATCTGCACCTGCTGCTTTTGCTTTTTCTTCATAATCTTTAAAACTCCAACAATAAACTGTACTTCCAGAATTTTCTTGTTTAAAAGGCATCAGAAATTTTTCAATTCCAGTTCCATCAGGATCTGGGTCTAAAATTACTAAATCTGGTTTTGTTTCTCTTGCTATGTTAAGACCTTGTTCTGGTGTAATGGCTTGATAGACCCTATAATTTAAGTACCTATATTTTTTTTCTCCATACCTAGAAAATCTCCTATAGCATTTTCAACATGAATTTTCATACCCTTGCTTTTATCTACTAACAGAACAATTAATGGTTTAGAACTCTCTATTTTCTTTGATGGTTTTTTACCATAATTCATAATGGTTTTTTACTTTAAAAGAATTATTATACTTACCAGTAGATATTTCATACTCTCTTCAAACACCTGAGCCAGCATAAAAAGTGAAAATAAACTAGAGAAGCATTTAAATATAAAACCACCTTTCTTTACATATGCAATACAATAAAGAAAAAAAAGAGATAAAATTAGACAGAGAATTAAGTAAATTAGATAAGTTTGCTCTTAAATTCACCAAAATTTTAGAAAAATATGTGGGTTATGTTATAATCTCTGGTTATATATCAATATTGCTTGGGAGAGCAAGAGCGACAGAAGATATCGATATTTTTATAAGAAGAATATCAGAAGAAAAATTCTTGGGATTATATAAAGAACTAGGGGCAGAAGGATTTTGGTGTATTAATGCTGAAAGTGTCACTGAAATTTTTAGTTATTTGGAGGATGGATTAGCTATAAGGTTTTCCTTGGAAGGGAAACCAATACCCAATTTTGAAATAAAATTTCCAAAAAATCAGGTTGATGAGGAAACTTTTCAAGATTTTATTACAGTTATATTGCCACAGGGAAAATTAAGAATATCATCTCTCGAGAGGCAGATAGCTTTTAAAAGATATTTTCTTAAATCAGACAAAGATATCGAAGATGCTCAGCATATAGAAGAGATTTTTAAAGAGCATCTTGATTATGATAAAATTAATAAATTAAAAGAACGAATAGAAAATATAGAAAAAAATGAGTAAAGAAGAAAAAATTAAGAGAGAAAAAGAGAAAAAAACTGAAAGAGAAAGTAGAATATTCATGAAACCTGGAAAAACTAATAAAGAAGATAGAATGAATTTCATAAAATTCTGGGCACAGTATATCAGAACTCATCCTGATAAAGAGTGGAGTGAACAGCAAAATATGCTTATTGATGCGCAGATAAAAGGGGTTTGATTATTGTTTCTTCTCACTACAATAATATTTATAAAGAGATTTCTGTAAGATTAAGAATGGCAGAAATATCTGAAGTTGATTCTGAATTTTTATGGAGATTATCTTCATTATATGAATCATTAACACAATCTGCAGTAGACCCTGTTGTTCTGCGTACTAGCTTAGGGGGGGCTTTTGGAGCTATTTATTATGATGCTCATGATGATGATGAAGTGGCTTTTTCTATAATGAAAAGTAGAATTGAACTTGCTGAAAATGATATAAGAAAGCACCATAAAGCACATAAATCATTTTTAGAGTGTTTTTATGATATTGATGAATGTATTAATACCAGTAACAGAGAAAGAATTGGAGATTCTGCTAATAAATTATGTGATTTAGTTTTAGGTTATCTGAATTTAGTTGAGCAACATGAATTAAAATTAAGAGAAGAATCATTTTTGCATCCTCCAACTTGTTTGCCTGGTCATTATTTCCAGATTCTTGGCTCAGTAATGGGAAGAGCCCTTGAATTAGAGTTTAATCCTCAAAGAACGAAAGTTGTAGCAGAAGCTTATTTAAATGAAATCAAAGGAAGTATTGTTGATTTTGTTATAAATCATAATGGTATTTATCCAACAAAAATTGAATCTCAGATAGATACTGGTGAAGGTATTACAGACAATTCTTTAAGAGGGCGGATTGAACTAAACAAGGAATTGCTTAGCAGAATAGGTTTTTCTTTAGAATAATTAACTCAACACTCTCCTAAAAAAACTCTTTTCAAACATTATTTTGCAATATATAAAGTAGTGTCAATATCTTAAAACTTAAAAACTTGAGATATTATAATATTAATAACATGGTAAATATAAAATTAAGAAAAGCTAAGAAAACTGAAATGAAAAAAATATCTTGGGAAACATCAGAGAATTAGTTACTGAGATTGATAAAAATAAAAAACAAACAACAAGATTTTTTCAAATTGGCATAAACCAAGAAGATAACAGAAAGATTCAGCTAAGAACCTTCGAGGAAGCTGAGAATGAGGTTTTACAGATACTGAATATACATCACAAACCAAAATCAAATAGAGAGAGCAAAACTGTTTGGGAAAAAGAGATTAAAAAAGCTGCTAAAAGAGGAGTAATTTTTAAAGCAATTTATCCTAAAAAGATAATCTTACCAAAAGTTATACAGGAATTAAACAAAAAATATCCTAAAAAATTTCAAGTTAAAAGATATAATGCAGAATTTATAAGATGGAATATTATCAATGGAAAAAAAGTTTTAATAAAGCTTGTCAATGAAGATCCAATTATGTTTGGAGGAGTTTTTTTATTGAAAACGAGAAACTCGCAAATAACTTAATGAAAATTTTTAATGAAATGTGAGACCAAGCTGACTGAATATCAAAATTCACCTAGTTTTTTCTGCTCTTTCTTGGCCTTGTGGTTTTTTACTGTTTGCCAAGTCTCACGAAAAATTCCGTCTTTTTTATGATTACTATAATGATTTTCAATAAATTTTTGGGTTATTGGATCAGATGGATAGCCAGAGCCAAAATTTTTACCAATTCTTTCCTTAATCTTTTCTACTTCAGCATCTCTTGTTACTTTAGCAAGAACAGAAGCAGCAGAACAAGCAATATGATTTACATCAGCCTTATGTTCACACAAAACTTTTAAATTTTTTATGTTGTCTATATAACCAAGAAGATAGTTTCTCCATCTTATTGTGTTTGGAGAAGGGCAGTCAATGATAACTTTTATTTTATCTAAACCTTTATTTATTTTATTGATTATTTCAGCTGATTTTATTGCTTCAATCTTATTTAAGTTAAGACCAACATGATTTCTGCCGTCAATTTCATTTGGATCTGTTTTTGTAATCTCAAATGCTATGGCTTGCTTTTCTATAACTTCTGCAAGAATTTTCCTCCGATTTTTTGTTAGTAACTTTGAGTCCTTAACTCCAAGTCTCTTAAATTCTTTTTCAGCTTGCTCATCAATTAAACAACCAGCTAAAATCATCGGGCCTATGACCGGCCCCCTTCCAGAATCATCTATTCCTAAGATTAAGCAGTTATTTTTCTTCTTCATTAAAATAAATTTGTTTGTGAGTTTATTAAGTTTGCCTTTCTGCTTTCTAACCTTCTTGTCCTGGTTCGCGTTCTCCTTCTTTAGGTTCATAACCCTCTAGAATATCACTAAAATCAGGAGGTTCTTTTGAAACTTTAAATTCAATTTTTTCTTGAGCCCCGTCTTCTTCTTTTATTACTTTTTTTCCGCCGCCCATCCCAAAATTTATTATATGTTCTATCACAGTCGGAGGTTCTTCATACCCCTCTAATTCTTCTAATCTCCCATAATCTTTTTTATTAGCTTTACGCGCTTCTATCCTTCTTATTATTTCCTGTGCTTCTTTGTATTTTGGTAATTTTTCTCTTAATTCTTTTCTTTGCTCATTTACCCACTTTCTGTAATCTTTATCCTGAATTAAAAGAACAGGAAAATTATTTATTTCAGATCCATCAATTTTTATTTCTTTTGGAAATTTTTTTCTTCTGACTACATAATTAACAGGACTAAGGCCAAGACACTTTATTGTTTCTTTAGGGTTAATTAATAAATTATGCAGACCTGTTTGATTAAATCTTGTTAGTCTTGAATATGTTTGATTATCATGTCTTGAGCAAGTATCTGGAATTTTAGTATGTAAATAGTAAACCATACTAAAAGGAAACATAAACATAGAGCGAACATTTTCTGATATTTCTTTTACCAAATTTTCTAAAGGTTTCCCTTTAAATCTAGAAGATATTTTTTTGATACCATGTCTGAAAATTAAATAAAACATATTCCAATCTTTAAACTCATCCATTGTTTGTAATGCAATATTTCCAGCAATTTGAAAATCTAAAAATTTTAAACTGTCATTTTGCATAGTTGATTTTACTTCAATAAATGTTTTTCTTTCTGGGATCGTAAGATCCATTTCACATATCTCAGAATAAATACTGTCTCTTATCTTTACTCTTATTTCTATTTTTTGTTTAATTAAACCACCAAAAATTGCTTGAGCAAGAAATTCAAAAAACTTTCCTGAATGTGTTCTTAATCCTCTTTCATGATTTGTTGTATAAGTATCAGGATTTGATAACATTAATTGTTTTGCTTTAGGTAAATATGATACTTTTTTTGTTTTTACAGGGATATTTGGAGAATTAACATATTTTTCTAAGCCGTCAAAAACATTTTTATTTGCCACATAAATAAATCCAAGCTTTCCTTTAACTTTGCCCCTTATTGCAACTTCTGCCATAAATATTGTTCTACAATTATATTAAAAAGAATTTGTATGCTGTGAAATATGTTTTAAAACGTGCCTTCTCAATAAATTTTTTTCATTAATCTAAGTCAGACTCCACCTTAATTCTTTCGCTCTTCGAGCACATTTAATTGAAAGAAATAAGAGAGCCTTCCTTTTTAAAGATTATGAAAAAAATTTTCTATGTTCAAAGGCCTAATAAAGACAGAAATATAAATATTAAAATGGAAATCAAATTTACAAAAAAAGAAAAAATCAAAAGTTTGAAAATACCGATTAAATTCAGCCCAAAATTAGCTTATTTTTATGGGGTTCTTGTTGGGGATGGTAACATAGGTTATAGAGAAAAGAAAAAAGAATATTGTATCAAGTGTTTTGGAAACCCAAAAGATGAGAAAGAATTTTATGATATGTTAATAAAAAACTTGATTAAAAAATTATTTAATTTAGATACAACGGTAAAATTCCATGATAAGAAAACAACACGTGGTTCTAGTTTATATTCTAAAACCTTTGTAAGATATTTAACAGAAGTTGGACTTCCCTTGGGTAAAAAATATGATAAACTAAAGATACCTAAAGTATTTTCTGGCGATGAATTAATTAAAAATTTCATCTCTGGTGTTGCTGATACTGATTTTCATTTAGCTTTAAAAAGAAACAATTACCCCATGATTATTGGGATATCTAAAAGTGAGAGGTTTATTAATGAAATTAAAGAATATCTCTTGAAACAGGGATTTAGAGTTTTTAAAAAGAAAAGAGAGTATTATGATAGAAGGGTAAGTAAATTAGAAGTGACATACACAATTTATGTATATTGATGGAGACAACTTAGGAAATGGATAGAGGAGATTGGTTTTAAACATCCTAAAGTAATAAATCATAAAAACCTTGCGTTCTACCACACACTAAACAGGCTGTAGTTTTCGCATATGCATTTCTGACATAAGATTATTTTATAAAATAAAAACAGCAAACTTTAAAAGTTTGATTCTGTTATGCCAAATATAGCGGAGTGGAGCAGTCTGGAGTGCTCGCAGGGCCCATAAAATCGTAAGGTCAATTTCCTACGAAATTGAGGCACCCTGAGGTCGCGTGGTTCAAATCCCGTCTCCGCTATTTATATTAAAAGAAAAAACAAAAATGTCAGGTCCAGGTCAAGGCAAAATCAAGCTAGGGAAGGCGGATGTTTATTTGCATGTTAAAGGCAAAAGCAGGGCGAGAGTAACACATATAGATATTGAACTCGCTGAATTAAACAAGATAATTAAAGATAAGGAAGCAAGTTATGTTGCAGGAAAGCCAGGGGGAGTTTTTATTGGCTTAAAGAAAGAGATGATTGAAAGAGCAGAGAAATTGGCTAAGAAAGAAACAAAGTATTAACTACAAAAACATATATTAATGAATACAAATTATTTTTAAGCTACTTTTTCTAAAATTTCTATGTTAAATAATGAAGTTATAAGAAAGGCGAAAAAGAATATAAGAATTAGGGTTAAAACAGAGAGAAATCAATTGTCTGTAGGTGAGATAGATAGTTTAAGTAAACAAATATGGAGAAATTTCAGGAATTATGTATTAGATGGTTTGCGAAAGAATATTATGTTTTATTATTCTTTTGGTTCAGAGGTTTTTACCCACGAAATTATAAGAAAACTCTCTGAAGAGTATAATATTTTTCTTCCAAGAACAAAGCAAGAAATTGAAGTATGTAAGTATGGTAATATTTTTCAAGAAAATAGCTACGGAATCTTTGAACCTATCACACCAAGTATTAAGAATCCCAATCTTAAGATGATTATTGTGCCAGGAATTGCATTTGATAAAAAAGGAAATAGGATTGGGTGGGGTCGTGGTTATTATGATAAATTTCTTGAAAAACATCCAGAAGCTATAAGGATTTCCCCTGCGTATTCCCTTCAAATTATAAATAAATTACCCAGTCTAGACCATGATCAAAAAATAGATATTATAATAACACCAAAAGAGATTATTGAAACAAGAGCAAGATAAAAGCAAAAATCTTAATAGGAATATTTATAACTCATTTCTCTTATGTTCATTTAAGCCGACATCGCATAATGGTATTGCACCAGATTGCTAATCTAGTCAATGAAAATAGGGCAGTTAGTGAAAATTAAAGAAATAC
>CAZOGQ010000046.1:0-6876 GCA_964579545.1 Candidatus Woesearchaeota archaeon
CCAAAATTATCAAAAGAAACTTTATATTATATTAGCTTAAGTATTTTGCTTATAGCAGATATAATTGTTTTAATTATTTTAATTAAAAAAGTACTTGTATTAAAAAGATTGAAAAAAAACTTCTCTTTTAAATAATCATTTAAGTAAATACTTTAAAACCAAGAAATAAACCATAATTCTCTAAATTTTTTACGATTCTAAAGTAGCCACAAAACCGAAAGATTTAAATAGTCTTTTTATGACTTTAAAATAACAACAGAAAAAATATTTTAAAATGAAAAAAATAAAAATTATTTGTTTATTATTATTTTTCTTAATGGTTTTTTCTTTAGTTCCTAAAATTTCTGAAGCTGCTAGTATTAGTTCTACATGTAGCAATTTAATAAGAAACAATTGTAACCAAGTATGTGAACAACATTGTATGAGTAGTAATTTGGGCGAAGCTGAAAAAAGCTCTATTCAATGGAAAATTCATATTTCAATTTATGAGTCTACAGCCCAGTGTTTTTGTAAATGTACTGACAAAAGTACATTATGGTATTTTCCAGAGTTCAAAATTTGCAATATGTGCTATTATACTGATTGTTATATTCCACCACAAGATACACAAACCCCTATAATAACTATGCACTCACCTGAGAATAATGTTTTTTATAATACTAACGAAGTAGAATTAAAAGTTTCAGCTAATGAACAAGTAACATGGCAATACTATTTAAATTCTCAAGGCAAAAAAATAGAATTTGAACCAAATATAATAATACAAGGAAAAGAAGGCAAAAATACTCTTATTGTATATGCAACAGATAATGTGGAGAATACTGCAAGTGAAGAGGTTGTATTTTATATTGATACTATAACGCCTGTAATAACAATTGAATCACCTGAAGAAAATAAAGTATATCATGAAGAAGATATACTTGTTAAATTTAAAGCAGAGGATGATAATCTTTACAAGGTTTGGTTTCTTCATGATTCTGAAAAAATTTATTCAAGTGAAACAGAAAGAACATTTGAAGGAGGAATCCAGGGACTCACATTTTATGCTATAGACAAAGCAGGGAATCTTGCTGAAAAGGTAGTAAATTTTAAAATTAAGTTAGATACACAAACCCCTATAATAACTATGCACTCACCTGAGAATAATGTTTTTTATAATACTAACGAAGTAGAATTAAAAGTTTCAGCTAATGAACAAGTAACATGGCAATACTATTTAAATTCTCAAGGCAAAAAAATAGAATTTGAACCAAATATAATAATACAAGGAAAAGAAGGCAAAAATACTCTTATTGTATATGCAACAGATAATGCGGGGAATACTGCAATTGAAGAGGTTGTATTTTATATTGATACTATAAAACCAGTAATAAATGTGATTTCTCCTGAAAACAAAACTTATGATACAGACAATATACTTATTAAATTTACAGCACAAGACGAGAATCTTGAAAGCTCCTGGTTTTTTGATGGCTCAGAAAAAATCTATTCAAATGAAATTGAAAAAGACTTTTTAGAAGGTTCCCACACATTAAAATTTTATGCTACAGACAAAGCAGGAAATTTAGCGTCTGAGACACTTAATTTTTATATTGAATTAGAGAATGATGAAGACGAAGAAGATGGTTCAAATAAAGGAAAATGCAGAAGTTGTGAAAGAGAGCTTAGAGATTACGAGTATGAAGAAGAACAAGAACCAGAAGTTATTTACAAAACCAGAGGCATACACATAGAACCACAAACTATTAATGAAGGCAAAGAAGACAAGAAAATATTTGGAATCCCCGGAACAGTTATAATTATATTTCTCATACTTGACATAATTTTGTTAATTATACTTGCAGTAGTTATTTTTTCAAGATAAATAAGTATAATAATTTTTTTAAAGTCTGCTTATTCTAAAATTGTATGCAACTAGAAGAAGTATTTATTAAAAATCCAGAAAAGAAGATTTTAGATTCCTGTGTTTTCTCTTCTCCATGGGAAGGTTTAGCTCGCCATAATTATATATGCAAGACACTAGATGAACTAAATATTGCCAAAATTATTAGACATGTAGAATATACTGCAAATTTTCAGAGACGAAAACTTGAAGCTGCTAGGATATATGTTATTCCTGAATGTATACTAGAAAAAGAAGCTCTTTTAGAACACCTCAACAAAAATCTTAATTTTTTAAGAAAAGAAAATTACGCAAAAGCTTATCAAGATCACGAAGCTCTTATGTCCTTATCTGTTTTGTGTAAGAGAACGTATAATCTGATAAGGAACTTGGGTCATAGAAGCGTAATCCCAACTTTCTCTCAAATTGAGAAGCAGTCATATCAAGAACTTGTAGGAGAATTAATCTGTGGGGTGCTAGAGAACGATATTAAAAAAAGCCAACTTTCAAATATAGTTTACCCAATAAAAAAGAAATACAAGAAAGATTATAATACAGATGAAAAAATTGTAGCTACTGCTATGACACTTGCAGAAAAGGAGCAAGTAGCAGTGTTAACAAGAGACCACCATATTAAAGTTATAGCAGAATACGCCTTTACCCATTTATTAGTGCCGAGGAGAAAAATGGATATTTTTGCTGACTTTGGAAGGGGATTTAACTTAGCGGTAAGAAGTTCTGATTTTATAAAAGCAGTTTAACTTGTTAATTATGGGACAGCCTCTGAAGTGAAACATTAAAGAAAGCTAAGCTATTTTCAGCAACAATAAAACTTAAATACTCATTTTTTTATTTCTTAACATGGCTGAAAAAAGGTTGAAAATGGCTGTTATTGCAGGAGCTGCTGAAGCTTTAAAAGTGAAGAACAGCAAGAGATATATAATAGATGAGGATGTAATGCAGAAAGTAACTGAGCAAGCAGATGAGATAGCAGAAAAGATAGATGTTGGCGAGTTTGAGTAAATTAAGTAATTGAGTATTTATTTTTAAAATGGACAAAAATGAACAGCTAATTATGGTTGTAAAAAAAGGGGCCTTGTTTGATTCTAGCAACGAGTATTTTGAAGGCTTTCAACATTACCATAAAACTGACTATGAGTCAATAATATCACAGAATATACAATATGTTGCGAGGGGTTCTGCTGAACAGAATCCCGATTATAAACAACCAATTCCTTATTGCATTATTTTTAATCCTACTCTTGGAAAGATTTACGCTTATAGCAGAGCAGTTGAAGATTCAAAGTATCATGAAAAAAGGCTTCAGGGTAAGTGGTCATGGGGTGTTGGCGGGCATATTGAAAAACAAGAAGAGTCTGAGGAGAATCCAATTAAACAAGCTCTTTTAAGAGAAATAAAAGAAGAACTTGAAATGAATGGGGGGATAGGAGATGCAAGGATCTTAGGTTATATAAATGACGATAGGGATAATGTTGGCAAGGTTCACTTCGGTATATTGTATGTTATTGAAACTAATGCAACAGAAATCAAGCCAAGAGATGGAGAAATTGAAAAAGGTGAATTTAAAACACTTGATGAACTAAGGGAAATCTGCTCATCTCCAGACTTTATTGTCGAGGGCTGGTCTGAAATTTCTCTTGAGCCACTGGAATTATTCTTACAAAATTTAAAATAAACTGCAAAACTTTTTGTTAAGTAAATCTATGGAATTAAAATATTTACAATTCTATTTTGTCCCAACTCAAAATTTTGTTTTTGTTAATAATTAATATTTATAAATAACTGCGAAATAAGCGAACCCCAAGATTTCAGAAATCTCTACTTTCATTGATTTGTTTTTGAGTAAGAAGATTTTTGGAAGTGCTCAAGAACTTTATATACCCCCGCTACTTTAAACAAGTTCTTGAGATTATAAAGCAGTCAATATAAGAGACGAGCGAGTGAAACGAGTGAATCTGTTATCAAATTTTGCAAGACAAAACTTTTTAAATTCTGTTTATGTGATTGTCTTATACTCTCTTAAAGGAGAGTTGATAAGAGAACCTTGGTTCTCTTATGCGGGAGTGCCGGAGTGGCCAAACGGGCTGGGCTCAGAAAAATAATAAAATCTGAGAGTTAAACTTAAGGCCATTCTTGTGGGAGATCCAGTGGCTTAGTGCCTGCGAAGGTTCAAATCCTTCCTCCCGCATATTTTTTGTTGCCATTTTCTCGTGAGTCAGCCAGTTTACCCCGAAAAAATGAAACTCTCAATTTTTTTTGTTACTTTGATTTAACAAAAAAAATCATGTTTTAGAGTGTAACAATGTTTAAATATTCGTAATTGGATAATTACATCATGGCAAAGGCAAAAAAGAGCGTGTTTGCTCGCTATATTTTTAGTTCCAACTTGTTAAGTCATAGTTATACATTTTTTTATAACAATTTAAAAAAAGATGAAAGGAGGTTAAAAAAATGAAAACAATTTTAGTGAGTTTAATTACAGCACTCCTAGTGTTATCAATAATGCCAGGCGTTTTAGCTGTTAGTATTGGAACAGGAATAACACCAGATATAACAACAGAGGATTTTGCACCAGAAGTATGGCTTTGTGAAGGAAGAGTGGTTTTAGATGATGAGACAGAGCCAGGCAGATGGGGAGGAACTCCTTGGAAACAAGATGTATCTTCTTATACATTGTTTGGAAATCTTCTTGATGAGAGAATCAACAACTACGCATTTGAAGGTGAACAGCTTGTTTGGGATGTCTTAGTTATGGACAAAAACGGAATTGAAAAAATAGAGGATGTTTTTGCCACTATCGGAGATGTCCAAGGCGAAGGCAATGACATAGAAGTAAATTGTATATTGGATAGGATTGTAGATTGTTCAGGAGATCGCTCACCAGAATGTGTTGGTGACCGTTGTGAGCCTTGCATACCTACACATTGTAATGCAAGAATTGATGAAGAAGAACTTAGTTACATAGCAGACAATATGGCAGCTTTCTATAAATGTGTACTTACAGTTGAAACACCCGAAAGCATGTACGGCGAATATTGGATAACAGTTGAAGCAACTGATTTAGATGGATTAAGTGGAACAATGGATGAAAATGAGTACTGGTTCCTAAACCCTGTTGTTGCATTAAGCATAGAGGGCGATATGATATTTGAAGATGTCAGACCAGGAACACAGTCTTATTCAGAAACAATTCTTGCTGGAAACGATGCTGATGAAGGTTCAGGAGTTTTATTAGATATGTTTATATCTGGAACAGACTTTTATGACTCTTCAAGTAGTGGAGCAAAATGTCCAACATCAAATCAGCTTGCATTAGATAACTTTGGATACTATGTAGTGAATGGAGCTTATAATAGCAGACAAGATATGAACGAAGATAATGTAGTAGGTGATAGTGTACAGAGAGACACAGATTCTGAAGGTTATACAAACATAGAATATGGTATTGGTTTCAATAACCCAGTTCCATTTTATGAAAATGCAGAAATTCTTCAGGCACAGAAAGTAGGTCCATATTACACAGCAAACATATTGGCTCCAGGAGCAGAAATGGCTTTAACATTTAAGTTAAGCTTACCTGAACCATGTAACGGAGACTTTGACACAGGAAGTATTTATTTCTGGGGAGAAGCTATATAAAATCTTTATTTTTTTTATTTTTTATTTTTTATTTTAAATTTAGAATTTTTTTAACCGCGCGGGGAAAAGAGGTTATATTCGTAAATATAAATTGTGTAAACTATAGAATAAATGCAAAATAGGAGAAGAAAAACAAAATAATATTATCAGCGTTAAAATAAGTGAAGTAACAAACATCAATAAAATAAAGTATAATAAAAACAAACAGAGTACAATAAAAATGAACAAAAAAATGAATAAGAAAATAATTAGTATTATGGGAGCATCATTATTATTAGTTGTGGTTTTGCTTAGTTTAGTTAGCGCAGAATTCTGGGCGTGTTTTTCAGATGGTCAGTTGGTAAACTATTGCAACCCAAAAGCAAATAGAATTTGCGATAGTTCTAGTGGTTACCTTTTATGTATGAGAAATTATGATGAAATTAGAGATTGCTATAATCAGGGAAACTGGGGTATATGCAATACACTCCCGCAAGAATGTTCAAATCAAGGTGGTGGAGCTGAAGTTGTTCCACTTGAATTTACAATAAATTCCCCTATAGATAATTCTATTTATAATTCAAGAAAAGTTCCTTTTGATCTTGAAACTAACAAAAAAGCAAGTTATTATTATCTTGATTTAATTAAAGGGAGAGGAAGATGGAGAAGAATATGTTCTCGATGTACGAGTTTTAATAAAGGAGTCAGCTTTAAAGACGGCTATAATGAAATAATAATCAAGGCTGTTGCAATGAATGGCGAAGAAATTGAACAGCAGGCAGAATTTCGTGTTGATAGCAAAAGGCCAAGAATAAAAAGAACTTACCCACGTAAAAATAAATTTGCAGATGGAAACTTCAGTATGCAGTATGATGAATATAATCTAAAAGAAGTCAAGCTAAGATATGGCAACTCTTTGCTTGGATATGAAACAAAAATTCTTTCAGGATGCCCTGAAGGCAAGAAACAAGAATGTTCAATAGAAGTTGATTTAGAAGAGTATGACGGGCAACAACTTGAATATTACTTTAGCATACTAGACATAGCAGATAATTTTGATGAATCAAAACACACTGTTGTCAAGGTTGACACAACTTTTCCTACAATGGATTTAAATTGGCAGCAGGATAGAAGATATATTTACTTTAACATAAGTGTAGAAGAAGAAAATTTTGATGAAATTGAATATATTGACTGGAGTGACAGAAGGCCAAGATGGAGAACATTATGTTCAAGACTGAAAAATGGTTTTTGCACGAGAAAAAAGAGCTTTAGATATGGTCCTCATGATCTTTCTGTTCAGGTAACAGATGAAGCAGGAAATGCTGTTTCAGAAAATATGTCTTTTGATGTTT
>CAZOGQ010000047.1:0-6862 GCA_964579545.1 Candidatus Woesearchaeota archaeon
AGATATAGAATTAAAATAAATAAAACAGAAAATGGTTGTAAATTATAAATATTATAAATTTCCTAAGCTCGAGGATATTGCAACTGAATTTATTGAAAAAAATAATTTATCTGAGCCGTATATAAAAGAAATCAGAAAAAAGGATTTAGGTATTCTGGGTTTAATGCTAATTTTTCCTAAAAAAGGTGCGCTTTTTCTTTATTCTGAACGTGTTTTAAGAGACACCAATACTTTTGTTATTGGTTCAAGATGGACAAAAAAAGATATTGCAGAATACTACCTTGTAGGAAAGCTAAATAGTGAAGAAATTAATTTAAGGGCAAAGATAGTTTCAATCCAAGAATATGAATGCGCAGAAGATAACTGTTCAGATATGCCTGACTTTTGTAGAGTAGATCCAATCGGAAGGATGAGAGTATCTAAATCACGAAAAGGCAACAATAGAGATTACTGGTTTGTAAGAGTTCCAAATAAATCAAAAAAATAAATCTATTTTCTTTTTTAGTTATCTTTTTATAATCTAATTCTTTAAATTTTAAAGAAGAACTAATAATAACTCTTTAAGGAGAGTTAATAAGAGAACTTTGGTTCTCTTATTCTTATGCGGGAGTGCCAGAGCGGTCAAATGGGCTGGGTTTAGGGAGTTTAAGCTTAAGAACCCCAGTGGCTTAGTGCCTGCAAAGGTTCAAATCCTTTCTTCCGCATTAAGGTTTTAGAAATATATTACCTTCTCTTATTTCTGCTCCATTAAGTTTCTCAATATGCGTAAGAATTATATGTGGTGGCTCTTCATCTGGATTAAAAACAAAAATATTATCTTTTACTTCTCCCAATTTCTCATCTTTTGCTAGATTATCAAAAATAATCAAGGATTTTCTAAGCATAATATCATCTATATTAATGTATAGTTGGGTATCTTTTTCTTCTCCTTGTTCTTTATGAATTATCTTTTTAATTTCCCCATCTTTTTTTAAGAAATATTCTGTTTCAGTTTCTTCATTTTCTATCATAAGCTCTTCATATTTTTTTTGATATTCTTTTATTTTAGATAATGTATCACTTCCTCCATCAACTATCTTTCTATCTTTTTTTTGAACCCATTCCACAACACCATTTTCAATAATAACTATTTCAATATTTTCATAAAGTTTATATCCTTCTTCTCCTTCTTCTGTAACAGACATCACAATATTAATTTTATCTCCTACTTCAATTTTGGGCTCATTTGTTTTTGTTTTCCCTGCCAACTCTTTTAATCTTAAAGTGATTTTTTCGTAAAATTTAAACATCTTAAATAACGCTTCTGCTTTATATTCTTGTATAAATGCTTTTTCTTGTATTTCTTTTAAAGTATTTGAAATTTCAGATAGTTTTTGTTTTGTTCCTATTTGTTCTAATTTCTGATTAAATTCACTAAGATCATCAGATTTAATCTGTTCAGAGAAATCATTAATTAACTTGTCAAGTTCATTTAATCTATCTTGCGTGGCTTCATCATCCCAAGTGTCTTTAAATCTATTTTTTAAATCCATTTCTTTAACTTCTGTAAGTGTTTTATTTAATAATCCACGATCTTCTTTAATAACATCTTTAACAGAAGACGTATCAAGCCAACATCTTACTTTTTTATCGCCGCAATAACCAACATCTTTCCACCTGCTTGAATCAATATTAGTTCCAGGATTTTCACTTGAGCAGACTCGTGTGAGACCTCTTTTATAAACTTCAGGTTGAATAGTTTCTGCAACACCTTCTTGTATGTTTGGATTTACTAAAGCTAAAGGACTTATTGTTCCTGATATGCATTCTGATTCTGTTGTGATTTCCTGAGTTGCTTGCTCTTTTATATACTCATCTTTTATATAATTCATTGCAAAATCAGTTGAAACTTGTTTAAATCCACATTCTTCTTTTAAATCTATTCTAACACAAAGCTCTTTATAACCAGAAGGGGCTGTTGTATCTATTGTTTGTGAAACAAAACTCCCATTAGCAATATAACCACCATCAATATATAAAACAGGATTTGAAGCATAAAGCGAGGTTTCTGGAGGACTCTTTAGAAAAACAGAATAATAGCTTCCATGGTCTTTTCCTGCATAAATATGATAAAATATTTTATAATGTGATGTAGCAGGAACAGTAGCTTCTGTGTAAGGTATTTCATCAAATCTTGCATAGAATTGTGGAGGTGAATCAGGTTCTATTAAAGAGTCAAAAAATCCTTTTCCAGAAGGATACCTTTGAGAAACAAAAACTTTACAAATTTCAGTTCCCACCTCATCTGTTGAACGCATTTTAAAAGCTTCCATTGCATTAATAGCATATTCGTTTGTGAAATAAGACATTGTGCCTTCCATATTATTCCATGCAGACTGAACAGATGCATATTCGCCACCTCCACGAGTTCCTTTTCCAGAAATAAATTCAATTAACTTAGGCAAGCCATATCTTGCAATAGGAGCAAGCTGGCGCCAGAAAAACTCGCAGGCATAAATTGAATATATTTCATCACATATTCCAACCATTTTTCCTGTTTCTAAACTTACTTCAAGACACTGTTGTTTTGCCTTGAGTATTGAAATATATGTATCTAACCCTGCCTGAATTCCTGTTAAACAAACAGGAACAAAAATTCCTTCTTTAACATTAGGCAGACAAAGAGCAATACTTCCAACAATTCCAGACTGAATAACATTATCAACATTATATGTTCCTCCAAGATTACACCTACTTGAAGGGCAGAGAACAGGATCACATAAATTAAACATGATATAACAATCATTAGGAGACATAAAGTCCTGACATTGTAGGTTCGAGGGAGACCCTCCAGCTCTTTCAACAGGAATTTTCACTAAATCACCATTTGCCATCTGTAGTTCTATTTTACCAACGCCAGCACGATATTGTGAAGCAGCTTCCCTAATATTAATAATTGCCTGTTCAACAAGTCTCCTTGCTTCCTTGCTGTCAAGACAACCAATCTGATCCAAAGGCTGTCTTGTATCTAAATTAATCATTGTTCTTGGATAATCATCTCCTGCCAGCGAGTCAAATTCTTCTCTTCCATTTTTCCCAACATTTACAAGCCAGAAGCTTTTGACTTCACCAGCTTCTGTATAAGGTTTTGTGCCACCTTCAATAACATTTCCAAGAATAGGCAAGATCTGTTTTGTTGCAGCATACCATCCATTCCCTATGTCAACAGGAACAACAGCAGGCATTCCTTTATAAGGGGAAGTTGTATAAAACTTAACTCTGTAATCAAGATATTTATTTTTGCAAAGTTCAGAAGTTCTTTTTTCAAATTCTTTGATTCCTGATTTAACATGTACATAATTAATAACCTCTTTTGTAAGATCTTCTTGTATACTTCCACTAGCATTAATAGAATAGGCCTTTTCTATCTGGCCTCTTTCATTTATCTTAGCTATTATACTCTTATCGCCAATTAGTCCTACGCCTGCAGGAATAGTAAGAGCAACAACTTCATCACTTTTTTCTAATTTAAAGTCAGTTTCACTGCCTTTTTTAAGACCTTCTATATCTCTATCAGTTAGTGTTGTTGTTTCAATATAAATCGTTTTAGTACTCTTTGGGGCAATAACCTGCGGCGAGACCCTTCCTGCAAAAGAAGAAAATGATTCTTGTGAGTGTTTTTCTGCTTGTATTTCTGCTCTTGATTTTTCAATTGTATCTAATAGTGTTGATAATTCAATTTCTGCTCTTTGATAAGCAACACTCCCTGGCTCCGCTTTTTCAAGAACTTTAAGCCATGTTGAAATATCTCTCATATCTCTTTCACCAAGATACCCTTCTTTATTTAATTCTGTCAAGGTTTCTTTACTATCTAAAATCTTTCCAATAGAAATCTCATTTATTTTTTTGTTTTTATTTAATTCTACAGCGGGCCACAAAACTCTCTCTAAATATTGCCCTGTAATTTTTTCGTTATCTTCAAGCTTATAAATATCTTTTGCCTGGCTGTCAACTTTTTTTATTGCTCCGTATATATCGTTAACAGATTGCTCTACTTCCCTAGATTTTTTTCTAAGGCAATCATTCATATTAGAATATTCGCTAGGATGATTCTCTACAAGTTCAGTGCACTTTTCATACCATCCGCCTTTTCCCCTCATTGCTTGTTGTCTTGCAAGAGATTTTCCACCCATATTATTAATTAAATTTTTTACTGTGAGGATAGCAGTTGTTGCAAAACAAGCTGATTTCATTCCTTTAACTGTTTTTCCAAGACTCTTTGATATTTTTTCCCATTTATCAATTGATTTGTTCAAATCATCAAGCATTTCTTCTGTTTTCTCAGGACTTAATTTAATTGCCCTTTTTTCTATACCTATTCTAAAGGTAAAATCTGTTTCGCTCTGTGTGGCCATTGCCTTTGGAGTAAGACTAATGGAAGCAACTTTTTGCATGTTAATTTTTTTAATATAAATCTTTTGCCCTGCGATTATTTTATTCTCTTTTAATTTAACTTCTTCACTTATTTCTATGGGATCTTTAAAAAGCGGATCTCTATACCACTCAATTAAAATAGAGTTTTCATTTATTTTCTTTATTTTTAAATATGTTTTTTTAATCTCATCTCTATAAATTACATCATCAATTGAAGGATAAGGAGTTTTTTCTTGTCCATTAATCTCTAATTCAACACTTAATTGTTCTTTAGTTGGCTCTTTAACTTCAACTAATTGAATAGTTATAATCTCGTTATTTATTTCTGTTGTTTCATAAGCATTTCTTGAATCTCTTTGTTTAATATCTGAAATTTCTCTCCCTATGCCTTGTTTTTTTGAAGATTCAGGATATTCCTCAAGAAGTTTAGACAAAATATTTACTTGGGATTGTTTTTTCCCTAATTTACCTGCAAGATCTGCTGCTTCAATTAGTGCTTTTTTTCCGTAAATTTCTCCTGCTCTATTTTTTTCATCTGGAAAATTTTCTACAATTTTTAATGCAATTTTATTTGTTTTTTCAAAATAATTTTCAATTTCTTTTTCTTCTTTAGTATATTCTGTTTCAAGCGAGACAGAAGAATCAAGAAATTTAATATCTCTTTTATTATAAGTATCACCTTTAAAAAGCACCTCAGGATTTTTTAATTCTTTTACCTTTTTTATCTTTTGTTTTACTTTTTCAACAAATTCTTGTTTGTTTTCTATTTTAACATCTAAAAGATTATTTAATGCATTTCTAATTTCTCCTGATTTAATTTTATTTTTAATTTCTTGTTCTCCAATATCACTCTGAACAACAACAACAAACATCCTGTTTTCTTTATATTCTATTTCAATATTTTCAGGTAAACTACCTACAAAAACAGGATAAATATTATCTTTAATTGCAGAACCCAATTCATAATCTGAAGCCTTGCCACCCTTTTCAATAGATACTTTATTTGTTGGTGAAGTAGAAAGTGTAAATCTTTCTTTGGGACATTTGATCTGAATAGTTCCGCCGCCGAATTTATAAACTTCAATGTCTTCAACTATACAGCTAGAAAATTTATCTCCTTCTCTAACCCAATACTCCTCTTCTATACTTTGGCTAGAAACAAATAACCTAGCCTGTTTTTCAGGAATACCCACATCATTTAATTTCAGATTTAAGGCAACCTGGCAATAATAACTAGGCAAATAAATCTCTTTAGATGTTTTGCCTTTTTCTAAAACAACAGAATTTACCCTATTTATTGAATCAGTATAAATAGAAACTGATGCCCTCTCATCTTCTACCCAGTCTGCTCTTAAATAACCTTGGCCTTTCCAAAAACTATTTTCCTTATACTGATTTTCCCATTCATCTTCTGTTAAAACAGGCAAATAAAACTCGCTTTTGCCAACACCAAATATTCTTTCTGCATCATAAACTATGAGAGCAGTAAGATTTGCTTCAATAAAATCAGGCATTTCTTTTTCTGAGCGATAAGGTCTAAGCAAAATAACTGCATAACCAATATTCTCTATTATTGGTGAGCCTGTTAACTGCCTGTCCCATGTTCTTAAAGCAGCTCTTGCAGGATGAAAACCAACACCAGAGATTTCAGAAGGGTAGCGCCTGAAATTTATATTTCTTATTTGAGAAACACTAATTAATGGATTGACTTTTATTGCATTTATCTGGCAAAAAACAGGAACTGGCTGTTCTTCAAGTAGATCAGAACGAACAACTGCAGGTGTGCAGCCAGCAGGAGGAATTTGAATAATAAAATCTTGTCTTCCATAGCATCTATCTATATCAAATACTTTTGGCCAAAATTCTTTTATTTGGCTAGAGCTATAATAATTATTAAAGCTTGGTTTATATACCTGGGTATGGACATAAGAAGAGCTAGAAGTTGAAGAATAAAAGTTACTTGAGTAAGTTGAAGAAATTTGTGCGTTTACAACAGCTAGTAAAATCAATATTGTAAATGCTACTATCCCCAATATTTTATTTTTTATTTTTTTCATTTGAAACTTAAATATATTCTACTTGTTTCAACAAGTTCATAATTTTCTTGTAATTGCTCAATAGTCTGTGGTGTGGTAAATCTTGAAAAATCAATTCTTAAGGTATCTGAATTCTTTAGTTCAGACTCAACAATATATCTTTTTGTTTTGCCACCTCCTGAAACTGCAAATGAAACCAGCTGTTCTGGGATATTTAAATCAAAACATTTTTCTTTGGTCATGCCAAAAACACCAAGTAATCCAGACCTTGGAACATCAATACACTTTCTTGTTGTTGTGCCTGAAATTCTCAACGAAGATTTTTTATAAACATAGGCATCAACAGTATAATCACTCTGACTTAATTTCAGTGTTTTTTGTTCAGGATAAGCAACTGCAAAGCTCCTGTCTTG
>CAZOGQ010000048.1:0-6833 GCA_964579545.1 Candidatus Woesearchaeota archaeon
ACTTCTCTTGACACTCAACTTTATTTTACAAATTCTCCAAGATAAAACAATAAAACTCCAACATACAAAAGTTTTTAAACTCTGATTTATCTACATTTATCATTAAAATGAAAACAAATAAATTAGCATTATTGGCGTCAGGATTGTGCTTAGCAACAATACTTTCAGGAGGATGCAAAACCCCACCACACCTTCCTGAAGGGGAAGAACCATTTTGGGTTGCAACTACAGAAGAGTTTTATAAAGAAACTGATAAGAGATACGGCACTTTATTTTATGATTCTTTCAAAAATCATTTATCTAAATCTGGAACTGCATCAGGATATCATAAACCATAATCTTATTAAAAATCCAAAAAACTCAAAACCGAAAGGTTTATATACTAGTGTTACTACATTAAAGTAACTAAATAAATAAAAAATAAAGGTAAAATGACTGTTATACAAGATATGGAAAGATTAAGGACAAGTCAAGGATTTGACAGTAAAGACTTTATAGAAAGCGTGGGTAAATACGAAGGTTTTGAAAGGTTTTACACTAAATCTATTGAAGATTTTTCAAATCCTCAAATATTACAAACACTTGGCGAAATTCTTGGACATCCTGAAACAGGAGAACCTACACCTGAATTATTTATGTCTTCAAATCCACAAACAGCACGAAGATCTTTAGATGGTGAATTTGACAGATATACAAAAAGATTAATAAATTATACTGACAAGAATCTTGGGTCAATTCTTGATGAAATGAGTGGAAAGGGTCAATTAAGCTTATTGTCTAAAATACCACTTAAAAAAACAGGAGATGCTTCATTAGATACAATAGTAAATGATTTAACTGAATTTAGCTTAGTCAATAGAATTAATAGTATCAGAGATGGCGAAAAAGATGAAACAGGGAAAGAAATAAACAAAAATGATGAGCAAATCAAATATATTCTAGGAAGATATGCTAAGAGACTAAAGGAAATAGGAGATGATGAATCAAGAGAAGAAGAAGAAAGGTTTTTAATAGAAAGAAGACAAGATTTTATAATAAATGCAACGACTGATAGACCATTCTTAGAAACTGCCTTTAATGCTTATGTAACTCATTATAAAGACAAAAAAGAAAAAGCTTTTGAAGAAGGAGAAAAAATTAATGTAGGAAAAACAAGAAAGGTTATAGAAGCAAGCATCAATGGACTTAGACAAGAGTATGAATCAGAAACAGATGAAGCAAAGAAAAACATGAAACTAGGCATGTTACGAGGGACTTATCTACAAATTGCTAAAGGTCTTAGAGGAGATAAACATATCCAAGAGTATCAAGAACAAAACAGTAATGCTAATTAAAACTTGATTTCTTTTTTTATTGTTTTTTAAACTAGCTTTAGCTTTGTGTTTTTTATTATTAATTTTTCTTAGAATTAACCTATTAGCTTTAGCTAATTATTTTTTTTACTAGCTCAGCCATTACTCTGACAAACTCATCAGCACGTTTTTGCCAATCATCAATATCTGTTCCTTTTAAATCAGTTACCTGGCCATGAACAATTTTTCTATGTAAAATGTAGAGATCACGATACCATATAATATATCTCATTTTCAGTAGTTTTCTGTCTGCAAATTTTTCTTTAAGCATAATAGGAATATGTTCAGGAGAAGGAGGTGTTTCACCTGTTGCCATTAAAGCTGCGTGAGATGAATCTACCATTGCCCAATAAACTCCTTCTATAGAATTAAGTTCTGAGGCTTTACTTCTTGAAATATGGCCTGGAGCTCTTTGTAAAGCTGTGTAAATTGCTTCAGGAGTGCTTTTAATTTTGCCTTGCTGAAGTAGGATTTTGAGTGGCATAAAAAATCCACCAAAATCAATTAATGGCTCACCGTATCTTAAAATATTTATAATAACAGTGTCCCCCCTTAATAAGTCCTGCCACCAAGTTGTTAGCTTAACAGAATTTATATGCAGTTCTTTTTTATAAGGATTTTGCATTATTAACTTGCCAAGTTCTTCTCTGTACCATGCTATAAGCTCTTGGTCCCATTTTATTGAAGCATCATCTAACACAATAATAATATCAATGTCAGAACCTGCTGTTGCAGTATTTTTAACTGAACTACCGAAGAGAATAATACTCTTAGCCATCTTGTCAAATTTATTATAAACTTTTGTTGCAAAATCAATTGCAATATCATTTTCATTCAATAGTTTAAGAGTTGGAAACTTTCTTGGAGAAATTTTTTGTTTTTTCTTGCTTTTCTTGTTTACTTTCTGACTTTTATTTTTACTGGTTTTACTTTTCTCTTTTCTCTCAATTTTCTTAGATTTATTTTTTGATTTTTTTGCCATCTTACCTCTTTTTATATTTAATATTTTCAATGTTCTTTTTTATTATAGATATATCTTGCTTAATAGCATTTAAATTATTTTTTATTTTAGTAAAACCAACAGTTGTTCTTTTATCTATTCTAAATATGGTTTTCCATAATAAAATTTCTGAGGCAACTATAAATAAAGATATTTGTATTAAACTGCTTTCTAATGTTGGAGATTTTCCAAAAAGTAACCATAAAGTTATTACTATTACTACAATCATCAAAAGCCAAAACAAAATGTCTTCAATTTTTGCCATTTTAACCTTTTACTAAAGCATATATACCTAAGGCTATAAGTAAAAAAATAATAATCCAAAGCATTATATTTCCAACCTTAAACATTTTTACCCCTTTTATTTAATAAATAAACACAGGTTATTTTTAAATGTTATGTTTACCTTTAATTATTAGGCCATTGGAGTTCCAGTTGTTCTTGATTGTCTTCCTGGAATCTGGCCTCCTAATTCTTGAGGCAAGCCAGAAAAACCTGCGCCATACATTGAAAAATGTTGCTCTGGAAAAATAGCTAATGGCTGAGCAAAATAATTACCATAGCCTGCTGTTATTTGATTCCAGTATGGACCAGCAGCTCCACTAAATGCTGGTACCCCAAGACCCTCTAAAACATATGGATGAGGAGATTTTTGAAAATGTTGGAAAAAATTTCCACCCTCAAAGACTTTTTTTCCTTTAAAACCAGCTTTTTCAAGTTCCTTTAAAATCTCTTTCATAGGCACGTTACCCATTCCTGGCGGTAGGTCAGTATGTGTAGAGCCAAGATTATCATTTAAATGAACATGTTTTACATAAGGAGCAATTTCTTTTGTTTGTTGCACAAGTTTTTCTTTGCCAAAACCTTGTTTTCTTATCATATTAATATGAGAAGTGTCCCAGGTTACTCCAATTAACTTTTCAGCAACTGCCTTTGCCTCGCTTCCTGACATGCCTTTTTTCTTAGCATTTTCAACAAATTTTTTTCTTGAATTTTCAACCAGTAGCTTCAGATCTTCTGCTGTTGAAACTGCCCCGCCATATGGTGGATTTTCTATACTTACAATTGGCGCTTTATTACCAAATTCTTTGTATGCATTAAAAGCAACATTGCCAAGAGTTTCAGATGCTTTTTCCTGGACAAAATCATTTATAGGTACATAAACATTAGGAGAACTTAATTGTTGGATTCTTTCTATTGATTCATCTATTAGCATAGATCTTCTTAATGGCGCCTCAATTGGATTTATCTTACCTTTTTTAGCGTTTTCTTCTTCTTCCCGCCATTTTTCTGAAATTTTTTCTAATTTTCTTTTTGTTTCTTCTTGTTCTTGTTTTGTTTTTCCTGCAGGGTATTTATATGCTTTATTAAAAATCCCTCTAAAAGAAGATTCTATATTACTCAAAAATAAGCCTGTTTTTTTTAGTTGATTAAAGGCAATTTTTTGCGTGTCTGTAAGTGAGTTTAGATCAATTTGTTCACCTTTTTTCATTTCTGTTATTATTGGTTGTAAAACAGCGTGAGCTCTTCCCATAACCTCATCAGATTCTTTTTTATAAAAAGCTAAATTTGTTATGCCGTTTATCCACTCACTATCATTATGAATTTGTATTTCTTCTTCTACAGGGTATATTTTTCCTTTGTACTCTTTTCCTTCTTTCCTAAGTTTCTCTGGATAAAATCTTTCTTCTCTTTTTACTACACCTATTTGGCCTGTTTCCTGGTTGACTATTGCCATTGTTTGAGGGATTTCTTCACCTGTTTCTGGGTCTATTATATGTTCTGTGCCTTGCAATCCAGATGAGTGAATTGTAACAGGAATATTTCCGTCTGGGCTCATTTTATAAGCTTTTCTAGTTGCTTCTGTAAACTGCCTTTCTGCAATCTCTCTGTTTGTCTCACTCCAGCCTTGTTGCGTAAATCCACTTGGGTCTATTACCGGAGCATGCAGAGAAGTTTCTGTTCCAGTTAACTTGGCAAGTCTTCTAATTTCATCAAGATGCTGTTTTGGAATCATCTCAAGAACTTCTGCTTGAACAGTAGAAACCTCCACATTTTCTACTCCTTGATTTAATAAAGCATTAACTTGGCCAATTTGATTTGCTGTCTGAATTCCTGTTGTTGCTCCGATTTCTGAAGCAGGAACTCTATAACCAGTAAATAAATCTCCATATTCTGGGTTTAGAGAACTTTGACTTCCTTGATAAAGATATTCATACGACATTTTTAGTTTTTTCAGTTTTTCATCTCTTTTTTGTATATCATTATGTAAAATGTGATTTAAATAACTTACTAATTTGTTATTATTATCAAAAAATTCCTGTTTGTTTGGAATTTTAGGGTGCTAATAGTTCTTTGCTAATATTATAGTTTTACTAAGTATCAATATATTACATCTTTAGAGAAGTTATTGGTTTGTGAATTTTGATTAATTTGGTTTTCTATATTCTTGATAAATAAAACAAAATGTTTAATAAAATCAACAGAAGCATTAATTTTAAAATCTAGATTACTAAGCTGCTCTTTTCCTCTTTTTTTCGAAAGGCAAACCTCTTTCTTCTTCTATTTGTCTTGCTCTCATAACATAATCTTCTGGGTCCCTGCCTCCACCTCCCTGCATCCCCATTTCAGCTTCTTCTGGGCTCATCATTCTGACAGGCCTCATTGTATCTGAAGCAAGTGCTTCATCTAGGCGTATTAAAGGAAGGGAAACTCTTTCTGGATCTCTTCTCATCATTTCCTCTTGCCTCTCAACTTCATAAATTCCAGCATCATAATCTGGCATGTTATGAACAACAGCTTCTTCATAGTCTGCTCTCATACTTCTTGCTTCTTGTCCAGCTTGTCTTGGTGTCTGAACATCTTGCAGAGAATCTTCTATTGGTTCTGCAACTGCAATTTGGCTTCCTCCAGTAGATTCAAGAATAGGAGCACTAACACCACTTCCCCCTGAAAGAAACTCAACAAAATCACTTCCCAAAATGTCTTGCCCCTGAAATTCTCCTTCTAAACTTTCTTCAATTTCCTCTTTGTCTTCAGTTTCTTCACTTTCAGCTTCTTCTTCTTGTTTCACTTCTTTAAATCTCCTGCTATCAATTTCCCTGATGATTTTTCTTTTCTTTCTTGGCATATATAAATAAAGACAAAGCAATATATAAATTTAATTAAAAGTCTATTAATTGATAATAAAAAAACTAATAAATAAGAATTATAATAATATTAATTCCTTGAATTTATCTTGTATTAATATTAAACTATTAATAATCAAAACAATAAAAAGATACCTAATGTTTATAAGTTAATAAACAAAAGTCATAGCAACATTAACTTCATTTAATAATTTATATAGAATATTTGTTAATTTAATAATATTCAACAAAAAACAATAACATCAAATCAATTAAGGGTATCATCAACATCTTCTAATTGGCATATTGATTATCTTGATATCCTCAAAGAGCACATCATTCTGGTGGAGGGTGAGAAGCCATGCCATGTGCCCTTTTATAAACATCGAATACAGTAAAACAAGAAGCTTTTGCAGCATTTTCAGCCAGTTTTCTTGCTGTTTTTTCAACATAATTATCTGGTCTTATAGATTTTATTTCTTTTTTTTCTTTGCCTTTTTCTTTTTTTGGTTCTTCTTTTTTCTTAAAACTAAATAAAGCAGAAAAAGGGTTTACATCTTCCTTCTCCTTTTCTTCCTGTTTTTCAAAACCTTCTTTTAAAAAATGGTCAAGGTCATCTTTTAGCTGTTCCAGGCTGTCTTCTGTTACTCCCTGAACTAAATTTAATGCCTCATTTAAATCATCTTCTTTTAATTTTTCATTCAGTAAGTCAAGCTCGTCTTGATTTAAGGCAAAACCCCTGAATGTAACTTCTGATCTTCCTCCAAATACATAATGTTGCCCCATTTTTTGGGGGATTCCACGAAATTTAAAGTCAACAAATACGCAAGAATAATAATCTCTCTTTAGCTTATAATCAGCCCACGCAGGAGGCAAGTCTTTATCAATAACTGCTTGCTTAAAATCAAATTTTTGCTTGCCCAGAAGAGTAAGCTCAAAAATAGATGTATTAAATGCTTTAACAAGAGCTGGTTCTCTTGCATACTCCTTCATTGTTAATTCTGAAGCAGCTTTTAAATATGGCCTGACCCAGCGTGTATATAGCTGTAAGGTACTTACTTGGCTTTTTAAATAAGTTTTTTGTATTTCAAATCTCTTTTTCAGTTCTTTTTCAGAAAGCTCTTTCCATTTTAAAAACTCAAGAACTCTTGGTTTTAGTATTCTTTTAACTCTATCATTCAGATCAAGGTCTTCAACTTTTTCAACAGAATCAACTATCATAAAAGAATCTCTTAAAGTAACGAAGTTAAGATTTCCACTTGAAAGTGCATTTATACTGCCAGCCCCCCTTTTAATATCAACATTATCCATCCATATTTGTTTTAAGGCAAGTAATCCAGCTTCTGCTTCTTC
>CAZOGQ010000049.1:0-6831 GCA_964579545.1 Candidatus Woesearchaeota archaeon
TTTTAGTAGGCAGCGGCTCAGGCAAAATCTTTTTTTATAAGAACATTGGAACAAATTCAAAGCCCGTATTGGCTTCTGGTGAGCCTTTAAAAGCTGATGGAAAAGTTATTGAACTTTTCACAGGAGATTCTTATATAGATGTTGTTGATTGGAACAATGATGGTGGACTTGATATTGTAGCTGGTACTACATCAGCAGTGTATTTAATTGAAAGCATTCCAGATGGAGGTGTTGAATATATTCCTCCTAATGAAAATGGAGATGTTATAGTTAAAAGTAGTAATTGCATCCCTGCTTTCACGCCTATTGACTTTGGCGTTGAAACAAATGAACCTAGCCAATGTAAAATAGATTCAGAAGACAAATCATATGATGAAATGGCTTATTATTTTGGTGAAAGTAATCTATTTAAATATAACCATACAATGTCTTGGCTAATGCCAAGTATGGATAGTCTTGGAGCAAGTGGAGTAGATCCTAATAGACTTGCTGATTTTAACCTTTTTGTAAAATGCCAAGATGCAAATGGAAATACTAATATTCGGCCGTATGTAATCAATTTCTGTGTAAGTCCTGAAAAAGATATTACTCCTCCAATGATAACTGCAACTATACCAGAATTAGGTTCTTATCTTAAATACAGTGAGCAAAAACAAGATATAAAGGTTTACTTAAACGAGCCAGCTAATTGCAGATGGTCAAAAGAAGATAAAAAATATGAAGAAATGGAAAATTCTTTTGAGTGTAAGACAGGAATAGAGCAAATGCAAGGAAATGGTTGGCCTTGTTCTACTACTTTAACTAACTTAGAAGCAGGAAAAAATGAATTTTATATAAGATGTTTAGATCAGCCCTGGTTAAAAGGAACTGACGAAGAATCTGAAAGAAACCCACATCAAGAAAGTTATGTTTATGTCTTAATGGTAAGTGAGTCTGAATTACACATTGAGAATGTTTTACCAAATGGCACAATAACAGCAGGACAAGAACCAATAACATTAACTCTAACTGCAGAAACTTCAGGAGGAGTTGATGGAACAGCTTCTTGTAAGTATAGTTTTGATAATGAGAAATTTGCGAATTTCCGTGATACTTTATCATCCTCACATAGCCAAACATTCAACATGCTGACGAGAGGTTCATATATTATATATGTTAAATGTGAAGATTCTGCTGGCAATACAGCAGAAAGTTCAACAAGCCTTACATTGAACTTAGATACAACCCCTCCAAAAATAGTAAGAGTTTATGAAGATAGTAGCAGACTAAAAATTATAACAAATGAAAAAGCAGAGTGTGCCTATACTTTTAATGACCGCAATTTTAAATTTGAAAATGCAACAAAAATGACAGTTGCTTATTCTACAGAGCATAGTGCAGACTGGCAGCTCGGTAAATACTATATAAAATGTAAAGATATATGGGGAAATGAGCCAGCTGGATTTAATATAATTATTCAAACATACTAAAATTTATAAACATCTTTAACTTTTGAAAATGATGAAAAAAAGAGGATTCAACAAAAAAGCACAAGTAACTTTATTTATAATTATTGCAATAATTTTAATAGCAGCTCTTCTTTTAGTTTATTTTTTTGTTCCTGGAGTTAGAGTTAAGAAAGAAATGAATCCAAATATCTATCTTGATAAGTGCGTCCAGGATTCTGTGTCTGAATCTTTAGAACGTATTGGAGAGCAGGGAGGTGTTTTATTTCCTCAAAACTATATTTTGTTTCAAGATAAACAAGTAGAATATTTATGTTATAATTCAGAATACTATAGATTATGTAAGATACAAAAACCTTTTCCTGAAAAAACAGTTGAATCTGAAATAAAAAAATATTCTGAAACAAGAATAAAAAAATGTCTAGCAGAGATGGAAAGAGATTTTAGAAAGAAAGGTTATGAAGTTGAACAAAATTTGGAAGATGTTTCTGTTGATATTGTACCGAACAATATTATTGTAAAATTAAAAGCTCCAATAACAATTAAAAAAGATTCAACATTAAGATTTGATAGCTTCAAGATAAATGTAAGAAGCCAGTATTTTAGAATATTAAATGTTGCAGAAAATATTTTAAAAATGGAGTCAACATATGGGGATAGTGAGATTGCAAAATATCTCATGTTATATCCAGATATTAAATTAGAAAAAAAGAAACAAGGAGATGGGACCACCATTTACATAATAAATCACAGAAAAACAGAAGAAAAATTTGTTTTTGCTTCAAGAAGTTTAGTATTTCCTCCTGGTTATGGTATAAGTGTATAAAATGAGATGTAAAAAAAGTATGTATAAGGAAACCAAAAAAATAATTAATAAAAAAATGAATAAGAAGTTTTTGATAAGTTTGACTTTCATAATTTTAATTATTTTTGCTGTGAATTCTGCAAATTCTCAACAATTTTCAGTATGCTGCGAAAAAACAAAAGACAATGCATTTTGCCAAGACACAAAACCAGAAAATTGTGATCCTTCATTTAGGCAGACACCAAGTTCATGTGATGCAACATCTTTCTGTAAAACTGGCTGTTGTTATGACAGCCAAGAAGGTTTTTGTATGGAAAACACACCACAAAGAGTTTGTGAGCAAGAGGACGGAACTTGGATAGATGATTCAAACTGTGAGATTCCTCAGTGTCAGCTTGGATGTTGTGTTCTAGGAGATCAGGCAAGTTTTGTAACTTTTGTAAGATGTAAGAAACTATCAGGTTTTTATGGTTTAGAAACAGATTTTAGAAAAAACATAAACAATGAACTTGAATGTATTGAACAGGCCCACTCACAAGAAAAAGGAGCCTGTGTATATGAAGTTGATTTTATAAAAAAATGTAAAATGACAACAAGAGAAGAATGTAAAGGCGGAGAAGGGAATATAACTCATTCTGGGAATTCTTCTATTAAGTTTTATAAAGATTTGTTATGTACAGCAGAAGAACTTGGAACAGAGTGTGTTCCAACAACAAAAACAACATGTATTGAAGGAAGGGATGAGGTTTATTTTGTTGATAATTGTGGGAATGCGGCGAATATTTATGATGCAAGCAAGATAAAAGATAAAGAATATTGGAGAAAAATTAAAAGTAAGGAAGAGTCATGCGGCTATGGCCAAAACAATGCAGATTCAGCTGGATGTGGAAATTGTGATTATTTTTTAGGCAGTATTTGCAGAGAGTCTAAAGGGGGTGATAAAAGACCAACATATGGAGATTATATATGTAAAGATTTAAGTTGTAAGGATACAAGTGATAAAAAACCACGCAAGCATGGTGAAAGTTGGTGTGTTTATGATGGAAAAACAGGGGGAGGAAAAGATCCTGTTGGCAGTAGACACTATAGATACTTATGTATTCAGGGAGAAGAAATAGTTGAGCCCTGTGCTGATTTCAGACAAGATAGATGTTTTCAAGAAGCTGTTTCTACTGGAGGAGAAACATTTCAACAAGCTGCATGTATAGTAAACAGATGGGGTGATTGCATTGCCCAAGAAAATAAAGAAGATTGTGAAAATCGCGATAAGAGAGACTGTTTTTGGAAACAAGGAGAATTTACTGGCTTGAAAATGTTGGAAATAAAGGAAAATGACCCAATAACAATTAGAACAGGGATTTGTCTTCCTGATGTTCCTCCTGGCTTGCAGTTTTGGACAGAATCTGAAACATCAGAAGCAACAACACAAGCAGCAGCAACTACAAGTTCAGCTAATGTAACAGCTGGTTCAAACCAAGAAATTATTGGAACGTGTTCTGCAGGAAGCGCAAAATGTATTGTTGAGTTTGAAAAAGGTTTAATTGGTGGAGAAAAATGCAAAGAAAATTGTGAATGTTTGACAGATGAATGGGCAGAAAAAATGAATCAAGTTTGCATAAGTTTAGGAGATTGTGGCGGCTATATGAACTTTATTGGCAAAGCAACAGATGATGGTTATCAATGGAAAATTAACGGAGAAGAGAAAAAATTAAAAAGTATTTCTTCAGGCCTTGTTGAGCTAACAAGAAGATAAAATAGATTTTTAATAAATTTTATATACTCTTCTATTCTTTAACAAAACATGAAAAAGAGAGGGAAAAATAATATTATTAAGAATTCAAAAAATAATTGCGGCCATATCAACTTTTCTTCTGGCTTAAATAAACATTTTTTTATTGTTAACAGAAGGATTTTATCAATATCATCCGTTTTTATTATCTTTAATGTACTATTTGTGATATTATTAACAACAAGCTCTTTTTCTCAAGAAGCAGGGTATAATAATGCATGGCTTTATCGGATGAAACTCACTGTTGACCAAAGTAAGATAGACAGGGATTTAACTAACTTCCCAGCCCTCGTTAAGTTAACTAAGGGTAACTTTAACTTCTCTAAGGTTAAACTGAATGGAGAGGACATTCGTTTTGTTGATAACCTCGGAAATCTCTTAAAATATGAAATAGAATATTGGGATAGCCAAAAGCAAGAAGCTTTTGTCTGGGTAAAACTTCCTAATGTTTATTCTAGTTATGATACTAATTTTTATATCTATTTTGGCAACTACACTGCTACTGATGCCCAAGAACCAACTAATGTCTGGGATGAAGACTATGTAATGATCCAGCATATGAAGGACAAAACCACCTCTACCATAGAAGATAGTACCTCAAATAATAATGATGGAACAAAGAAAGGGATGGACGAACCACGAGAAGCAGATGGAGAGATAGCAAAAGCACAGGATTTTGATGGGGCTAATGATTATCTTAATTGTGGTTCAGATACAAGTTTAGATGATTTAGGGCCACTCACATTAAGTCTCTGGATATATCCTGATTCCACTGGGTGGGATAATGCTATTGTATCAAAGGATAGCATTTCAAATATCCACAACGGATCCTGGATGCTCAATTTTGCTTATGGTGATAGAATTGAGTTTACGAAGAGTTATAATGTTACTATATTACATAAACGCTCTGCTTACAATGCGATTAAAACAGGTCAATGGAGCCATCTGGTAGCAAGCTGGGATGGTTCTTCTCAGTATTCTGATATTCATATCTATGTTAATGGAGCAGAGTTCGCTCCGATGAGTTGGGCGAGTAATGGTCAGGGTGATAAACTCTCTGATGCAATCAAAAACTTAATCATTGGATACAATGGTTGGGGATCTATAAATGGCAAAATTGACGAAGTCCGCATCTCCAACATTGTGCGTTCTCCTGCCTGGATTAAGGCAGAGTATCATACAGATAGCGATACCTTACTTGTTTATGGTTCAGAGGAACAACTAACAGGGCAACTTGCTATTTCATCTATCTCAGTTTCTAAACTTACCTCCACCACTGCTGTTGTTTCCTGGCAAACTAACAAATTAACTAACTCTCAGGTAGAATACGGAACAACAACCAGCTATGGCAAGTTAACTTCTCTTGAGCCAAATCTAATTTTTTCTCATTCAGTAATCTTAACTAGATTAATTCCCGATACCACCTATCACTATAGAGTTATCAGTCAGGATGAAGCAGGAAATAGAGTTGAATCAAGGGATAATCTATTTACTACTCTAGCAACAACTCTTCCCGCGGTAACAGCTGCACCTTTAATAATTCAGCAGGCACAAAATATTACAATCTCTGGTTTGAATTTTGGCACAAAAGAACAAGTCGCACCCTTGCTCTTTGATGATCTTGAAGATGGGATCGACCCAGGATGGACCTACAAGGTAGGAATGGAAATAAACGAAGACAATCAGCGACATAGCCTCAGTGCAAAAAACGCAGTTGGTGATTATAGCGTAAGCAAGTACGGCCTGTTTACCAAGAAAGACGTCACTTCGACGACGTGGTATGCTTACTATTGGATCAAGCTCGCCGCCGACTGGGTATGGGGGGAGCCTGATCCAGAAGAGCGTGGCGTTCCGGGTGTGGCAGAAATGACGGGATGGAAAGTGTTTCGACTTTGGCCCGTTGATTGGGGTTTATGTAACTTCTATTTTGGTCAGGGCCCCCACCCGGACTGGCTTAATTTCTATGGAATTGACCCTGATATTAGGTCATGCTTGACTATTTCAGGAAGCACATCCAGGGAGATTTGGGGGTCTGTATACACGTTTGACCGAGACCATTGGCATCTTATGGAACTGGAGTATTCAGAGAATAGCGCTCCCGGTGTCGCTGATGGCAAGATTAAAGTCTGGGTTGATAGCTCGTTGGTTAATAGCTTTGATACTATGATTACCTCCACAATTGCATATCCCACCAGAGAGAAAGCCAGCCCCGATGTGGGGGGCTTTGCCATGGAATGGCAGCTTGCTTCGAGACCCATGAAGTATTATTCAGATGATCTCTATATTGATACCACTTTGGCCAGAGTGATGATAGGCAATGCTGCCACCTGGGATACCTGCACCCACCGAGAAATCCAACCCCCCACAGCCTGGTCTGATAATTCAATAACTTTCACTGCTAACCAGGGCTCTTTCCAAGACGGTGAAACCGCTTATTTGTATGTGGTTGATGAAAATGGAAATGTTAGTGAAAATGGTTATGAAATAAGTTTCGGCGAATCTCAAGGTCTAGTTTGTGGTAACAATATAAAAGAAACTGGAGAAACTTGCGACGGCACAGCATTGGATGGCCAAACTTGTCAATCTCTCGGCTATAATTCAGGAAGTCTATCTTGCTCTTCAAATTGTCAGAGTTTTGATGAATCTTTATGTATTCTTATACAATCAACAGTAACAAGAGACCTGCCATCTTCTGTATCAACAAATGAGGAATTTAATGTCAGTTTAGAAGTTGAAGTTAATAATCAGAAAGATGATTATTATGTTACAGATGAAATTTTGCCAGAAGGTTT
>CAZOGQ010000050.1:0-6735 GCA_964579545.1 Candidatus Woesearchaeota archaeon
CGGAACTGTTTGGGATGTTCAAGCTTAAGAAGCTGGGGCTTTTAAGCCCCAGAGTGTTTCACATTAACTACTTACAAAAACTTTTAAACAATATAAATCTTATTATGTTGAATGACAAAAATCCCAAAAAAGAGGAAATATATTTATATATTTGTTGTAAGTGTAATACTTCTTTTAGTTGCACTTTCAATTGTCCGTGTGTCTGTTGGGAATCTTTATACTTTTTTCCCAAATCTCAAAATTGCAGAAGATCTTGTCTTTAGATACACAAAGTTTGTCAATTTATCCTGGCTAAGCGATATAATTGTCTTATTATCAACTCCATTGTTTGCTATATTTGTAGTGAAAAGAAAGCTTTACAATAAAATACCTCTTTATTTAGTTACTATAGCAATCTTTCATGTTTTAAGAGCAATTTTTATTTATCTCACTCCTCTTGCAGACCCCCACCCCTTTGCTAGTGGCTGGGGTCTTGGCGTAATGCCTCAAGGAGGAATGTTTCCAAGTGGCCATACATTTACTGTTTTTATATTTACTTTATTTATAATAAGAGAAGAAAAATTAAGAAAATTGAAGTTTTGGCCTGTTTTATTTATTGGACTGACAATTATTGAAATAGCAACGTTATTGTTGAGCAGGGGGCATTATACAATAGATATAATAGCTTCATTATTTATTGGGTTTACTCTTTATACTTTATCATCTAAATACTTAAGAAAATATTTTGTAATACAAGATTATAAAACAGATATAACAGACGTAGATGTTTGATTGATAAGATTTAAATATTCTTATCTCCCGTTTAATTCATGAAATGTAAATGTGGAAAAAATATAAAAATTGTTATAGGGGCGAGAGTTGAGTGTTATGGATACAGAATCTTGACGTTAGTGATATAAATAATAACAGCTAAATGCGGCTTTATGTTCCAAGTGCCTATTTCAAGTAAAAATGTTGTGATGAAATAGGATGGATGAACATAAAAAGGTAATATATATTATAGGATAATAATTGTTAAAGATATAATTTGCCTTATAAATATTAATGAAACATAATCACAACCAAAGAAATAATCGTAGGAAGCCCAGAGAAGAAAGAAGTATAAAATTAAATATGAAAAAATGAGCATAACTTTCGCATGCAAAAAAATATTAAAAGGAGACTTAATTAGATGTTCCTTTCAAATTAATAAGACTTCTTATAATACTCTTATGGTTTTAACGGGGGAGAAAAATAAATTAAGAGTGGAAGATATAACTAAAAAAATAGGATTAGAGAGGAGTGGTGTGCAAAAAGCAGTTAAAGAATTATTAAAGAAAGGTCTTATAAAAAGAAGTCAGAGAAATCTACTAAATGGGGGATATGTTTATGTTTACTCTGCTATTGATAAAAAAGAGATAAAAAAGAGAGTGAGAGATTTATTGTATGAATGGTATAAAAGTGCTGATATGGAAATTGAGAGATTGTGAATATTCTTGTCTGAAAATTCACAATTTAGTTAACTATTTAAATAATTGTGAGCGATTTAATCACATCTGTGTTTAAATTAATTTATAAGGAAAAAATCAGAAGAGTTGGGGGTTGTAAAAAATGAGTAGTATAGAAAAAATCAAGAGAGATAAAATTAGAGAAATCAAAGAAAAACAAAGAGAGACAGAATTAGTAATAGAAGTTAATGACAAGGATTTTGAGGAAAAAGTTATCGGACAATCTACGAGAATTCCCATCGTTGTTGATTTCTGGGCTCCATGGTGTATGCCATGCTTAATGCTTTCACCAATATTAGAAAAATTTGTCAAAGAATATAAAGGAAAATTTGTTTTAGTAAAATGTAATGTTGATGAAGCGCGAGAAAATGCCACAAAGTATGCAGTTATGAGCATCCCTTCTGTGAAAATGTTTAAAAATAGAGAAATTGTAGACGAGTTTATAGGGGCTGTACCAGAGCCTAGCGTTAAAGAATGGCTTGATAAAAATTTAGGAAGATAAGATGGATAAGACTTACGATTTAATAATAATTGGTGCAGGTCCAGCAGGTTTAACAGCTGCTATTTATGCAGGACGCTATATATTAGATACTCTTATATTTGGAGAAGTTCAAGGGGGGACAATAACTGAGGCCCATAAAATATGTAATTTTCCTTCTGAAAAAGAAATTTTAGGTATGAGACTTGCTTCTAAAATGTTAGATCATGTTCAAACTTTAGGGATAAATCCAAAAACTGAAAAAATTGAAAAGGTCTCAAAACAAAATAATATCTTTAAGGTTAAAACTAATAAAAAAGAATATAAAACAAAAAAAATAATTTTAGCAGTAGGTAGAGAAAAGCAAAAACTAGGTGTAAAAGGAGAGGAGAAGTTTTTAGGTAAAGGAGTAAGTTATTGTGCAATTTGTGATGCTGCTTTTTTTAAAAATAAAATAGTAGTTGTAATAGGGGGAAGTAATGCAGCTTTAACAGCTGCACTCTTGCTTTCAGAATATGCAAAAAAGGTTTATATTGTTTATAGAAGAGAAAAATTCTTTAGGGCAGAACCTACATGGATAAAACAAGTAGAAGAAGATAAGAAAATTGAAATATTGTTTAATGCTAACATCAAAGAAATTTGTGGAAAAGAAAAAATTGAAAAAGTAGAACTTGACAGTGGAGATGATTTGGAAGTTGAGGGAGTTTTTATTGAAATAGGTTATGTTCCAAATGAAAAATTTTCAAAACAATTTGGATTAAAAACAGAAGAAGGTTATATAAAAGTTAATAAAAAACAAGAAACAAATATTGGAGGGGTGTTTGCAGCAGGCGATATAACCAACAATCCCTTAAAACAAGTTATAACTGCTTGTGGGGAAGGGGCTATAGCAGCGAATTCTGCTTATGAAGAGATAAAATCAGAGAAAAATAAGAGGTAAAAATATGGCTTTGTTCAAAAAAAGGTGTTTGTATTGTAAAGAAAAAATAAGTAAAGGGGGGGAAGTCTGGCGAGAAGTAAAAGTGCCAGAGTTTGCAGGGACCCGTCTTCAACCATTTTGTAGTGAAGAGCATGCAGAACTCTATAAAAAAAATATTAAAGGAATTCCTAGGACAAATTACTGTCCTAGATGTAGTATATAAAAAGTGATAAAATATCTAGAAAGTTTGGAAAATAAAAAAAGTTGATTTTATTTATAATAGTTTACCATTAAAAGTAAAATATAAAGAGAAAATTTCAAATAAAGATTTTGAAACTTTACATGCCTTTATGAATCAATTAAGACATCAAACTGCTTTGTGAACCCTCCTGAATTTCAGTCAGGAGCGGGAATTTTGCTTTTTTCTTTTCCAAAATTTTTGGCATATTCTGATAAAGCATGTTTGTTTCCATAAAATAAGAAAAACTGTATAATAGAAAACCTCGCTATTTTACTTTACTTACCCTTCTGAGCTTAGTTATTTTTTCTGGCTTGATTATTTTACTAAGTTTTTTCTCAACTTTTTTTCTAGTTTTCCTTATAAAATAGAAAATTCCATATACAATTCCAAGAACTAGTATAACTAAAATAACCCATTTCCATGTTCCACCACCACCAACTGTGGCTCCAACAATCTGACCGCCTGTTTTATTTTCTTCTTGTGTTGCTTCTTCTGCTGGCTTTTCTACAGGAGCTTCTGGTTCTACACTTAATTGAGTTACAGAAATAAATGCTTTATCAACCAACAAGCCAAGATATTTTACTGAAATATCACTAATACCATCACCAGTAACATCAAAATCTTTTGTTTCCCCTGTTTTAATTGTAGCAGTCTGTGGCTCACTTGAAATTTCTATTGAAATTTCATCTCCAGTCATACTTTTAAGAATAATCTGATGCTCCCCCTCATTAATATTGAATTTAAGCTTATCATTAACTACCAGTTTTTCTCTTGACCCTGATTTTAATTTTTCAGGAGTTAGAATATAACTTTTCCCACTAGGACTTACAGGAGCTGCTTTTTTCATAGGTACTGTTTCACTGCCTGTTGTTGTTTCGCTTTCTTCTTCATCATTTTCTTCTTCTGTACAGCTCTGGGTTTCAGAAGGTCTTCCTTCTTCTTCACCACATGAGTTTGCATCTGAACATGATCTTGTTTGTTCTTCACCAGAACAAGAACTCCAATCACTACATTGCCAATCTGGAGTGCAATAATCACATGTCTGATTCTCTGTTTCTCGTTTTTCAGTATCATTACCACAATTATTTGCATCTACCCACTCTCTATATTGAATATCTCCTTCCTGACATGCACCCCATTCTTCTTCTACCCAGTTCGGCGCGCATTCACTAATAGTTAAATCCACTTCTTCTCCTTCTGTTTCCCTCCCTAATGAGTCATTTATAATAAAATAATATTTAAAATTATCACCAATTTCTGTTTCATTAAGGTTTAATTCAAGAGAGCAAGTTTTAGATTCTCCAGACTCACAATCACTTAACTCAGTTTTATTGAGAAGGCCATTAAGTTTTCGAAATAATGTAATTGTATCTAAATTCAGCTCAGTATAATTCACAGAAAAAGTTATTAGAGAAGGCCAGACTTGATCTGGCAGTTGAGAATGTATTACTGGCTCTTGGGTATCAATAGAAAAAGAAACGCTCTCGCTAGTCTCTACATCATTGAGCATTGCAGAGATTTTGATTTCATGGCTACCATCTTCTAAATCTATATTATTAAATAAATCTTTTGTATTTACTTGGATATCTGTTTCATTACTATATTGGAAACTTAAATTATCAAGATAAATGATTATTGAGTTTGGCTCTTGATTTAAAGAAGCACTTAATAATACTGAGTTTTTATCATATAATTGGTCTTTTACTGGAGAAGATATATTAATTAATAGGGTTTCATTTGTTTCATTTAGTTCTTCAAGGGTCTGAATTACTTTGCCAGTTGGTGGTCTCGCGACAATAACAAAAATTATTAATACTGCAAAAATTATTATTACGAAAGTATACTCAAGCTTAAATCTCCCCTTTTCCATTAAAGTTAATAAAAATCAGAGTTTAAATATTTTTCTAAGTTAGTTCTTCTTTTATACTTCTTATATACTTATGGACAAGATGCATTGGTTCAGGCAGTTTATGTGGGAGTTTAACATATTTCTTAGCTAGCTTAGCAGCTGTTTCTACACTTATCAGATTCCCAGGACTCACATAAATTGGCTTACTTCCCGGCTTTACAGAAATAACCTTTCCAATTTTTTTCCCATTCAAGATTATATTATCCTTTTTCACTTCTCCAACCAAAAGATTATTGGCAATGCCTATTGTTGGGATTCCTATAACAAGAGAAAGGTGGCTAGCAAGACCGAGTCTTGGATGAGCAATTCCATGACCTAAAACAAAAATCAAATCTGGTTTCTGCTCAAGTTTATGAAAGCAAGAACTCATAGTGGGCAATTCCCTATAAGATCTAAAACCAGATATATACGGAAATTTTAACTTATCAGAAAAATATTGTTGTTCAAGAATCTCAAAATCTATATCACAGATTATAACAGCAGATATTATATTATTGTTATAAAATGCATTATCACATGCAGCCAGACTTTCAATTAAATTAAAGTCAATACTATCCTTAATTTCAAGTTGTTTTGCTAATTTCGTCTGCTCTCTTTCAAGTTGTCTTAAATTTATACTATATCTTTTTGCTATTTCCCTTGCCTTTGTATATTTGTCCTCATTTGCCATAAAAGAAACAAGAAGTTTTAGATTAAAAGTTTTTCGGAAAAAGAAAAATCTTTAATTTTTGATTATAGGGATAATTAAGCTTACCAGATGCAGAATATTAAAAATAAAATCCCTCCGTTACGATAAAATTATTTATACTATGAGAAGAAAAACCAGTTCCTACCATAAAATATTGAACTAATGAACTATCCGGCATAATTCCTAAAATCGTGCTTATTATCAGATTTAATCTGTTTGGCTTAACCTTTTTCAAATCGCAATATTTAAAAAACCTTTATAATTAATTTTATCATGGCAAAGAAGAAATGTTTTGGATGTGGTAGAAAAATAAATAGTAAGTATTCATTTTGCCCATACTGCGGTTTTAGATTTAGAGAAGATAAAGAAGATTATGGTATCTTAGGAAGAGATGATTATTCTGATGGTGATTCAGGTTTTGGCTTAGGTTTTAGGGGCCTTGGAATCGGAGGTTTTGGAAAACTTTTTAATTCTTTGTTTAGAGAAGTAGATAAGCAGTTTCGTGACTTAGATAAAGAATCAGATAAGACTAACAAAGATAAAAAAAGTTTTAGTTCTGGAATAAGCATAAATATTTCATCTAGCGGAGATGGTCAACCAAGAATAAAAGTAAGGAATTTAGGTGATACGCCAATAAAAATTAAGGAGATAAAAGAAAAGAAGCCAAGGTCAAGAATGACAAGAGAAAGAGCAAAAAAACTTACCTCTCTTCCAAGAGAAGAAGCTTCAACAAGTGTAAGGCGGCTGTCTAATAAGATTATTTATGAAATTGATTTACCGGGAGTGAAGTCCATGGAAGATGTCATAATAAATAAACTTGAAAATAGTATAGAAATCAAAGCAATTGGAAAAGACAGAGCTTTTTTTAAGCTTCTGCCAGTTAATCTACCTATAATTAATTATAAACTGGAAAAAGATAAACTACTTCTTGAACTTAGGCCTGAGAGGTAACTGTATGATAATTACCCAAAGATATCTACCAACTTCAGTTGGTAGCGTAACTTATTTTTACT
>CAZOGQ010000051.1:0-6662 GCA_964579545.1 Candidatus Woesearchaeota archaeon
GACAATCAACTTTAGCAGACGTGCCGAATTTAGTAACTTTTCTTTTGAGAAAACCTACCATATTCCTAATTTTCAGTTCTGTTTTAGTCTTTAACTTAATAATCTTCATATATCTAATAGATATCTTAAGTATTTAAACCTTTTGGTATAATGTGACATCCTCCCATGCCCTAAAGGGTTGCCCTTCGGGCAACTTTTTGCCTTCGGCAAAAAGCAGGGCGTCCTTAATATGAATGATGCAACTCCTGATTTTCAATGTACCTCAATGCTTTCTCAAAATCACCCCCACAACTTGCACAAAAATATCCATCATTCCAGAACTCTCCTTTAGGATATCTTTTTCTAAAATTAGGGCATAGCCTAAATAATATGTATGAAGATAATCCTTTTATTATCTGCATAAGCTTTGCATCTGAAATTGTTCTTGGGCAATCAACAATCATATGAGAATGTTCCGGCAGAACTTTCAAGATAACCAACTCTATTTTCCATCTTTTGCATGCTTCTTCAATCGCTACTTTACAAAATACTCTTAGCTTTTCTTGTTTTAGCATCTGATATCTATATTTAGTTGTTATCTGAATTGATTTCAAATTATTTCCTACAGAACTTCCATAGGATTTGTATTGGTTTATTGTTATTTGGGTTTGCATTTTTTCCTCCAGAGCCCTCGCTAAGCGAAAGCAAAATTTTATATAGTTTGAGAAAGTTACAACTACAACGATGTTTCAGTGAGTTACAACTAACTCACTTTTTATAATCTATTTAGAAATAAATAATTTGCCGCAATTCATCCGACCCTTAAAAGACTCGGATTTCTTGCGGAACTTTTAAGAATGATTAACCACTTTCGGAGATACTGTTTGTGACTGGCACATCCATTATTTGACAACATCTATAGTAACTGTAACAGGAACATATCTCTTGCGTTTATCACCATATTCATGGTGGTGTAACACACCAGTTAAATTGTATCTGCCTATTTCTTCATAGTCTCCTATTATCCAGTAATCCTCGGGATCTGGACGTTCAATTCCAGGAATAAGTTCCTTAAATTCTCCATGGGCAAGAGTAAATCTACTCAGCGATCTTACATCTGCCTTACTAGAAGCATAATAAATTTTTCCGTCTTTTTCTACTGTAAAAATAAATTGTCTTTGCCCACCGAACCAGAACGTTACAGGCTCCTCTCTGTGGTTTGTTACCCTATAAATCATATTAACTTGTTCACCATGCCTATAATTTAATTTATCAGTTTTTAAACAATATTCAATACCATCTTCTACTCTAAAATCTGGCTCTTGAACTGAAATTTTGTAGAATATCTGTCTGTCTGAATTATCAATTTGGTCTTGCAACCATTGTCTCTGCCCATTGCTATAGAATTTATTAACTTCAACCCAATCAGGATGCAAGTGAGGATTAGTAGTGCTTTTAAGCACATCAATTTTATCCCAATTTTCTAAGTCAGAACTTCTGAATACATAATGAAGAAAACTAGGAGGACTTTCAAAGCTTATTGCAACAGTATCATTTCCTTTTTCAAAAGATACAGTTGGCAGCTTTATGAATTTTTTAATATGATCTGAATGACTAATATGAACAACACCTTTACTGTCTATAGCTATGCCCCAAGGATATTCAAAGTTGCCAAATCTCGTGATGAATTTGCCGTCTGAATCAAATTTTTGAATACAATGATTTCCTACATCACAAGCATAAAGATTGTTTTGATTATCGACAGCAAGTCCTCTAGGTGAAAATCCAAAGAACTCCATAACAAAATCCCCATCTGAAGTGAATTTTCTTATTATATTTTCACAAGGTACATAAACATTATCGTTATTGTCAACAGCAATACCATTAAAACCCTTTGAGTCTCCACAACAACTAGCCCCCCATTCTTTGAGAAAATTTCCATCTGAATCAAATTTTCTTACAAAAGTAGTAGAAGTGCTCTCTGGTCTAGCAACTATATTTACATAAACATTACCAGTACTATCTACGTCAAGATCGCCCATTAAGCCAATACCTATATTCCATTTTCCAATAAAGTTACCCTCTAAGTCAAATTTTTGAATATATTTAGTTTCTTCACTCACATAAACAAAATCATTGTCAATAGCAATACCTCCTGGATTTCTGAACTCACCATCACCTTCCCCCCAAGAACCCCATTTCCTAACAAAATTACCATATTTATCAAATTTCAAAATACAGTTATCAAGTTCATTAGCAACATATATATTACCAGAATCGTCAATATCAAGGTATCTTGCTCCTTTAAACTGACCATCTTCACTTCCTTCAGAACCCCATCTTCTCAAAAAAACATATTTTTCGCTTTCAACTTTTTCTTCTAAAGATGGTTTATTATCTTGCTGGATAGGAGTTTCAGCATTTACATTTGGCAAAGCAGAAAGAGTTGTAGCTAAAGCTAAACCAGAAAATAACTTTCCAAACTCTTTAATTATGTTTTCTAAATTTGGCTTGTACATTTTATCTTTACTTCTTAATTATATTATTACTATAAAGTAGTTTATATATTTAAACTTTTTGTTTTAAAAAACTGAAGCTAACCAAGCATTATTTGGAATATAAGATAATAATTTTATTCCTCTCGCTTCAAACATCTTCCTTTCTTCAATTGATGGATTTTTATTAAGCTGGATTAAAACATGTGCTCTTTCAGGGATTGTTTTTATTTTTTCTTTAAATTCTTGAGTTATTCCTTCATCAGGAACAAATCTTCTCGATTTCAAAAGAATTTCATTAGAAATAACATTTAAAGATTTTTTATTATTTGATTCGATATCTCCAATAGAAATACTAGTAGAGAGGATTATTAACATTACAACTAATAAACTAATCGATAATAAATTTTGGAACCTTATATTTTCTAAGCCAGTCAAGATTGCAGCTCCCTATAAGCTCCCTTATATTTCCTTTTTTTAATAAAAACATGGCAAGTCTTTCTACACCTAAGCCCCATGCAATTACTGGTACTTTTATACCATATGGCTCAAGAGCTTCTGGTCTGAATATGCCAGAGTTAATTAATTCAAGCCACTGACCTGTTTCTTCGCTATAGCCAACTGCTTCCATACTTGGTTCTGTATATGGATTATATACTGGCCGAAACTTAATTTTTTCAATACCCATTCTCTTATAAAATTCTTTAATATAACCCATTAAATCTCTTAAATTTAGATCTTTATCTGCAATAAATCCCTCTACTTGATGAAACTCAGGGAGATGTGTTGAATCAAGTGCCTCGTTCCTAAAAATCCTGCCTACACAAAAGTATTTACATGGAATTTTTATACCTTTACTGAAAGTTCTATAAGTAACTGCAGTTGTATGTGTTCGCAGAAGCAGTTGCTTGGCAATTTCTGGATCCCACTTATAACCATAACCTTTAGAGCCAGTTGAGCCGCCGTTTTCATGAATTTCTGATATTTTTTTAGCTAATTTTTTATCTATCTCTCCTTTGTAAGGCAAGTAAAAAGTATCTTGAATCTCCCTAGCTGGATGATCTTGGGGGATAAACATAGAATCCATATCCCAAAAAGCTGTTTCAACCCAAGGTCCAGTCATTTCCTTAAAACCCATTTCAAGAAATACTCTTCTTATCTTATCTATTACAAATATTAGTGCATGTTTTCTTCCACCATAAACCTGTGGGACAGGACTAAGTATATCAAATCTTCTAAATTTTTTCCCTTTCCAACTATTTTTTTTTATTATATTGGAAGTTAATTTTTCAAGTAGTCTATCTGCGAGTGCTAAATCTGAACTTATTAAAGACCTGCCAAGTTCTGTAATCTGTATTTTAATTTCTCTCTTTTCCCATATAAAAACAACATCTTTTCTTTTCTCTAGATTTTTAAAAGCATGTAGCTGTTCAGGACGTAAATTATCTAATTTTAAAGGCAGCTCTTCTATTAATTTTTCTTCAAATGTTTTTCTTGTTACTTCTTCTTTTGTTGCGTTCAGCAGAATTCTTTTATTTTTTATTTCAATTAGAGCTTTTTTCTTTAATGCACCGAGGGCTGCTTTAAATTCATTATCATTAAGCTTAGATTCTTTTTTTGCTTCTCCTAAATTTAAAGATTTTTCAGATATAACATTTAATAATTTTCTCTCTGGCAAATCCTTTTTTTTATAAACAAGACCATTTATGCCAAGACCAATTATTTTTATTCTTTTTTCCTGAAGTTTCACAAGCTCTTTATTGCTCAAAAATTTCAATGCCCTTAGTGTACTAGTTGCATCTAGCTTTGCTTTTTCCTCTATTGTTTTTATATTTTTTTCTGTTATATACTTCAAAACTTTCCTCTCGTTGGGTGAGAGTTTTTCAAGAATTTTTCTGAGTTCTTTTTCACTAATCTTATCTTTTTCCATTTTTGATAATTAAGGCAAGTAAAGTAATTTTAAAAATCTATCCATCACCTAAAAATATATTAAATCTTTAATCCATATTTAATAATGGAACAAGGAGATCTTTATTTTCAATTAAAGCCAGGGTGGTTTGTTGACATTCTTAGAGGCGATAAAAAAGAAGAGTACAGGGATATTCTTCCTAAATGGACAAGGATGTTGCTTGATAGAGCTGGAAATCCAGTGCAATACAAGCAAGTTTATTTTAGAAATGGCTATGAAAAGAAGGGTACAGAGAGAGAAAGTCCTATGGTGTGGGTTGAGTATAAAGAGTTAGAAAAAAGAACAATAAGAGAAGATGGTGCAATGAGAGAGCAATATATTATTTTTCTTGGAAATATCTTAAGAGTAAAAAATCTGCATAATTTAAACAGAAAATACATAACAGATGAAGAAATAGTACAGTATACAGAACTTTATGCTGCATAAAGTTTTTAACTCTCTACTTCTTCTTCATTATATGAGAAAACCAATTGTTGCAGGACAGTTTTATCCTGCTGATAAAACTGAATTAAGGGAACAAATAAAATCTTATATAAAACAAGATGGGAAAGTAAAAGATGTAAGAGCAGCAATTGTTCCCCATGCTGGCTATGTATTTAGTGGCAAATGTGCTGCAAGAGTTTATTCTGTTCTGCCAGAAGCAGAAACTTATATTATAATCGGAGTAAATCATTCTGGTTTTGGAGAGAATATTGCTCTGTCCTTAGAAGATTTTGAAACACCTTTGGGTATTGTGAATAATGATATAAAATTGGGAGAAGAAATTCTGGAGCAATTAAATATACAAGAAGATAATGAGGCACATAAATACGAGCATAGTATTGAAGTTCAGCTACCGTTCTTGCAAGAAACACAAGAAAATTTTAAGATTATCTCAATAATACTTAAGAATTATACTCTATCAATTTGCAAAAAACTTGCAAAAGCAATATATGAAGCTGGAAAAAGACTAAAAAGGAAAATTATTCTTATTGCATCAAGTGATTTTACTCATGCAGGCCCAGCATATGGTTTTAGTGGCAAGGCAAAAAAACTTGACAGAGATGCAATAAATGAAATTTTAAAACTAGATACAAAAAAATTCCTAGAAAAAGCAAACAAGACAACAATATGTGGAGCGGGCCCTATAACAACAATAATTGAGTTTTCCAAACTTGCACAAATCAAAGAATCAGAACTTCTTGAATACTACACTTCAGCTGATATTATGCCTTCTGAAAATGAAGTAGGCTATGCAGCCATTATTTTTTATTAAAAAATAAATAAAATCAAAAATGCCTCAACAAATCTACAGACCAGCAGAAGATTCTTATCTTATTGCCGATACAACAAAAAAAATATTGAAAAAACAAAATAAAAACAAGCTAGATAAAATCAAAATTCTTGATATGGGTTGTGGTTCTGGTGTTATAACAGAAATTGCCTTATTATCTGGAATAAAAAAACAAAATATTCTTGCAGTTGATATTAATAAAAAAGCAATAGAATATGTTAAAGATAAATACAAAGTGGAAGCATTAAAATCTGATATGTTTAATAATATCAACAAAAAAGAAAAATTTGACTTAATTGTATTTAACCCCCCTTATTTGCCAGAACATAAATATGACAAAGGAGAAGATATAACTGGTGGCAAGATAGGATATGAAACAACAGAAAGATTTTTGCGACAAGCTGATAAATACCTAAAAAAACAAGGAAAAATGATATTATTAGTAAGCAGTTTGACAAATCCAGGATATTTAAAAAACAAATTTAAAAATAAATATAAGATAAGGACAGTAAATAACAAAAAGCTCTTTTTCGAAGAGCTTTTTGTTTGGCAGTTAATAAGAAACTAATCTAATAAAATAACATTTTCAACAGCTTTTTTTGCCATGTCTGTTGGCATGTCAAGGCTTAACAATAAACTTTTAATTGCATAATTTTCTTCCTTGCTAATTTTGTTTCTTGACACTATTAATATATTGACTTTGTATTTTTTGCATAATTTTATATTCTGCATTATTCTAGCTAAAAGTTCAGCCCTTTGTTTTTTTTCTTCAATATTTTTTGGTTTTTCTTTTAGTTCGTCAACATCTAATCCAATTGCAACATCATTCTTTTTCGCAATAACACAAAGAACATGATTTAAACCAGAATCTCGTTGCTTTATCCTGTCTTTTGAATGCAGATGTTCAGGAGATAAAAGCATGTCAACTTTTGCGTTTTCAAGAACC
>CAZOGQ010000052.1:0-6565 GCA_964579545.1 Candidatus Woesearchaeota archaeon
TTGGAAATAGGAAATAAAATTGATCTTAAGAGATCTGATAATAAAAAAGTTGAGTCCGCCTTCCCAGAATATGAGGTTGTTGGGGTAAGTGCAAAATTCGGCAAAAATATGGATGAGTTTTATGAAGCTTTATTTAAGCTAGCCAAAAAAGCTTGAAAATGTCAAAAAACAAAAAAAGGGAAAAATAAGATGGCAAAATTAGGAAGATTAACACTGCAGTTTTTGCCTTATAGTGAGATAGGGGGTATTAGTAGTGTTGAAAGAATAAAGAAGCTTTTAAGCATAATTCTGGAGAATAAAATTATAATATTACAAGGTAAGTTGAAGCCAGAAGAAGAAAGCAGGCTTATTGAGGATACAATGGCTCTTGTTGGCCATGTAAAAAAGTTTAAAGGTGTTGAACTAGCTGTTATCTCTTCAAATAATGAGAAAAGAGCAATGTTCAAGAAAATAAGACACGGAATTGCAAAGGCATTAGTAGGAGACAGAGATGCTCTAACAATTATTGGCCCTGCTGCAATTATCAAGGACATAAAAAAAGATCCCAAAAAAATTGAGTTGATGTTTAAGACGTAGTTAAATTTTTCTATTTTGATTGTAGCTTTCTTTTACATTATAATCTTTTTTAAAGCCTCTTTTAATTCATTTTTAGTTCTTTTATTATCAAAGTATTCAGCAAGATGGACTAAAACATAACCAGTGAACAATGCTCCAGCATACATAATGGGACTTTTTATAAAATCCAAAACTGATTCCAAACCTATTATGTCAGAAATGCATATGCGAAAACCACATCCTTTAGGATGTGGATGAAGTATTTCTGAGCACAAGAAAATTGTCATTAAATTTACAATTTTCTGTGCAGAAAATTCCTTTATTCTAGAAGGAATTTTCATGCATCCTAAAATTCCAAACAAACCACACCTTTCAAGGTGTGGTAATAAACAGGAATTTTTTGATATTAATTATAAATCATATTAGTTTAAAAATATCTTTGTTTTCTACTATACAAAATCTTATCATAAATTTTATATACTTGGTTTTCTTAGTATTTAAAGAAAAAAGAAAATGAGACTCGAAAATATTTTATACTGGATTGTTATTATTATTTTAATATATTCAATAGTAACTGGTAAAATATTAAAATGAAGGATATAAGGGATATTTTGTTTTGGGTATTTATGCTTATTGCACTGATTTTGATAGTCTGGAGAGTTTTTGGTGAGAATCCATGCGATTTTTATATTTTACTTACTGTTTTAGTAGCCTTAATTATGAAAATATCGAGATTAGAAGGAAAGTTTCGTATGTTTGAAAAGAGTTTCAGGAATCTAGCAAAAGATTTTAAGGTCTATATTAATAAGAAATAAATAATAAAAAATAATAAAAATAAGATAATTAAAATGCCACATCAATGCGTCCACTGCGGCAAGGTATATCCAGATGCTTGTGAAGAATTATTAAAAGGATGTAGTTGTGGCAGCCATTTTTTCTTTTACATTAAGAAAGAAAAATTTGATGAGTTAAAGAAGAAGAATATTAAGAAAATTGAGTTTAAGGATGTTGAAGATAAAAAACAAGTTGAGAAAGATGTTAGAGAGATGATTGGGGTTGAAGATGAAAGTATTCCAATAATTTTTGATCTCGAATCTGTGAGAATAACAGGGCCTGGTAAATTTGAGATTGATGTTGTTAATTTGTTTAGCAAGGAAAGGCCGCTTATTTACAAACTTGAAGAAGGAAAATATGTTATTGATATTGCTTCTGCTCTCGGTAAAGTTGAAAAAAGAGAAGAGTAATGAACAGGAAATATATAATACAATATAATCATTTTTATAAACTTAAAGGTTATTAATTCTACATGGAACAAAGAGATGAATTGAGAGCTTATTTCGAACAAAAATTAGCAGAGCATAAAAAAAGAAACCCAGATGATCACAAATCTCTTATAGGGGCCCTTTTATATTTGGGGTCTTCTGGAGATCTAGGTTCTGGGACATTAGGTGATGCACTTATAAGCCAAATAAATTATCAAGCAGAAAGAAAAAAAGTTTCACCAAAACAGTTTACAGATTATCTTTTTGCTCAGAAAAATTATGATTGGTGGATGTCAGCACTTCAATCATAATATAAAACAAAAAGCTATTAAAACTAGTTTTTCTTTATTAATTTATGAAAAATAACAAAATAAAAGAGGTTCTTGAAAAACAAATTTCTTTAGTTAAGCCAAATAAGGAAGAAATTAAGAAACTGAAGGAAGAAACAACTAAAATAAAATCTCTTATTGAACAAGAAATAAAAAAAAGGAAAATTCAGGCAGATGTTTTTATTGGAGGAAGTTTAGCTAAAGGCACTATCATTAAGAAGAAAAAGAAAGATATTGATCTCTTTGTTAGATTTTCAAGAAAATACAAAGACAAAGAGCTTTCTAAATTATTAGATAAAGTTGTTATGAAATATAAAAATAAGTTTAAAATCTTGAAAGTCCATGGCTCTAGGGATTATTTTCAGATAAACTTAAAGACAGGAAAATTATTTATTTGTTTTGAGATAATTCCTGTTTCGAGAATTAAGAAGGCAGAAGAGGCAAGAAATGTAACTGATTTATCTGTTTTGCATGTTAAATATATTAATAATAAGACAAAAAATAATGAAAATCTTAGAAATGGGATAATGTTAGCAAAATCATTTTGTTATGGCCAGGGAGTATATGGTGCAGAGTCTTATATCGGGGGTTTTTCAGGTTATGCTCTTGAGCTTCTTGTTTCATATTATGGCAGCTTTTTAGAGTTTATCAAGACAATAGCTGATTCGAAAATATCCCAAAATGAAAAAATTATAATTGATCCTGCTAAATTTTACAAGAACAAAGAAGAGATAATGCTGAATTTAAATGAATCAAAACTTCAGTCGCCAATTGTTTTTATTGATCCTACCTTTAAACAGCGAAATGCCCTTGCAGCTCTATCAGTTAAGTCTCTTCTTAAATTTAAAGATGTATGTACACAATTTTTAAAAAAACCTTCCCTCAGCCTGTTTAAAAAACAAGAAGTTGATCTTGCGAAGCTAAAAAAAGAGGCAAAAATCAGGAAAGCAGAATTTTTTATGCTCCAGGCAAGAACAAATAGGCCAGCAGCAGATGTTGCTGGCAGTAAGTTATTGAAATTCTTTAATTTATTTACAGGGCAAGTTGAAAAATATTTCACTGTTTTGAGAAAAGACTTCGCATATAATGAAGGAAAACAAGCTGATTTTTACTTTATCTTACAGAGGAAAAAACAAATAATAATTTCTGGTCCTCCAATTACATCCCCTGTAAATTTAACAAATTTTAAAAAAACACATAAAAACTGCTTTATAAAACAAGGCAGAGCATATGCAAGAGAAAAAGCAGATATGTCAGCTTCTGCTTTTTTTAATCTGTTTAAAAAACAAAACAAAAAAAGAATAAGGGAGATGGGGATAACTTCATTAAAGATAAAGAAATAAGTAACAAAACATATGTAAATTAGTCTTATAAAATCAACTTCTCATAATTTAGTAACATAATAATTATAATAATGATAAAAAATCGATAGTAATCTATAAAATAGTCTTAACAACAGAAGATATCTTTATTATTAATAAAAATAAATAACTGCAGAATAGCTGAGCATGAGGCGAACAATTTGGCGAGACAAATAAATAATAAATAACGAGCCAGGTTGTGGTTAGGCTATGAAGCAGGCAATCATCAGGACGAGCGAGCCTCGAAGAGGCGAAGCGAGATATTAAAAAAATAGAAAAAAACAGAAGAGAAATAGAGGGCGAGGTTTTTTAATCATAACCAAAAAGGGCATTAATATCAACTTCTTTGACTTTTTTATCTGAAAGAGTAAAAAAGCCGCCTTTATGATCTATATTATGAGTGGAAGTATCAATATATAATTTATTATCTTCGTCAAATCTAAAATTTTCTAGTGAGTTGATTATTATTTCTTTTCCTGGAGTTTTAGATACAAATTCTCCCAAATCTATTTTTTTATGATTTCTCTTAACAACTTTCCTTAGTAATCCTGCTTTCGTATCTGTGATATTTACAATATTTCTTATCATATTATTTGAGATATAGCTATATAGACAAGCCAAGTATCTCTTATCAGGGCTAGTGGCTTCTTCAATAACTTCTTTAATTTTCCACATTTTTATTTTTTCCTGATATCTTACTTCCTTTTATGATTTTTTGAGTTCTTTGAAATTTTATTGTTTTTTTCTTTTACATTATTTTTGATGCTGTTGTTATTTTTAAATGCAAGGTTAAACATTGTAGAGAAGGCGCTTGCGAAAAAATCAGACCTTATCCAGATCCCTATTTCTTCTTCATCTGGTGAATTTGAGATTACAAATAGCATTTCTTTTTTGTCTGCAACAAAAAACTTGCCTTCAAAATCAGATTTTTTAGCTTTAACATTGAATCTCTCATTTATCCCCTGAATTTCTTTTTCATTTCCTCTTAAACAAAGCTTTATTGATACACCTGCTTTATTTAAATTATTAAATAATTTTGAATATGTTCTTAATTTACTTTCAATCTCTAGGACAGATGTTGCAATTATAACTTCTTTTTCTGCATTTCCGAGCATTTCTCTAGCATGCTCATACAGATTTACACGACCTCTTAAAGCTCCAGATATGTCCCCCTGTCTAATTGGCTTATCTGTTGAATTATGCAGAGAAACAAGTTGCTCATATTCTTGTGTTTCTTTTAAGCTTGATAAATTAGTAACTTTTTCTTTTGCATCATATATTATCTTAGATTTTAATTTTTCCAATACACTTGTTGGTTTGACTGCCATATATTTTATTGGCTTTCCAAGTTTAGGTATTGCAAACCCTCTTTTTTCCAAACTTTCTAAAACATCATATGTTCTTGACCTTGGTACCCCTGACATTTCAGCAATCTCTCCTGCAGAAGCTATGTTCCTACCAAGTAAAGCAAGCCATACTTTGCTTTCATAAATATTAAGACCAAAAAAGTGCTTTACTTTTCTGATCAATTCTTGTTGTGCAATCATTTTGAATTTTTGAATATTGATTTAAAAAATGACACTACTATATAGTTAAACACAACAAAAAATCATTTAAAAACCTTTCGGTTGTTGTCATTTAGGTAGGGTTACAAAATACAAAGGTTTAAATACTAATTTAAACATCATTTATTGTTTTAACTATAAAGTAACAATAAAATGAGATTATTTAAAATTATCGAAATAATACTAATATTTGCATTAGGTTTCCTTAGTGCTTATTTTATAAATTATTCTACAGAATTAGTTGGAGTTGAAAATCCAATATCCTTTATTAGCAAGGGTAGTAAGGATGCTCCTACAGATTATCTTTCTCTGCGAGACATTCAAATACAAGATGGCAAGATTATAATTAATGTGGGGGGGGGTTTGTCAGTTTCAAAATATGCTGATACAGGTAGCATGCTGCCTGTTCTTGATGAAAATACAAATGGAATTAAGATTGTGCCTAAAACAGAAGATGATATAAATATCGGAGATATAATTACATTTGAAAGAGATGATTTCCTTATTGTTCATAGAGTCATCAGAAAAGGAACAGACAGCCAAGGCACATACTTTATAACAAAAGGCGACAATAATCTATTTAGTGACGGAAAAGTTAGATCTAAGGATATTAAATACAAGACAATTATGCTGGTTTATTAAGAAAGTAGAATTCAAATTTTGTGTGTTTATTGATAGAAGAAGAGTAGGAGGTATAACTGATTTCACAGATTTGCCTTTTGATAATTTAGCTAAATTATAAATTAGACACATAAAATCAAGACCGCTAATAAAATATCTTCAAGAAAAATAAGAAATTGGATAAAAGAAAATGGGAAATATCATTTTGTAGTCACAACAGCTATGCTCACAGAATCTAACCCAATTTATAGTTTTATTGAGACGGGAATTGCTGGGATGTCTGTAGATGTTTCTATTAGGGCGAGATTATTAGCTACAGGGTTATCATACTTGGGATTAGGATATATTTTTGCAAAAGGAAGAGAGTTTTCAAAAGAGATATTTAAGATAACTCAAAAAACAAAAGAAAAAATTCAACATTTTCATGACATGACTTATACAACTGCTTTTAATTTAGCTCTTACCCCTATAATATATTACATATCAGGAGCAAGGGGCTGGAGAGAGATTGCTCTCGGCGTATGTACAGCGTCATTTTGGGGAGCTATAAATGGTGGCGCATTAGGAGCTTCTGTTGATGTTTTTGAAGATTTAGCTTCTTTGAAATCTTGTGAGAGAAGATGGTATCCAAATGTAATCAAAAGACAAAATCCTAAAGTTAAAAAAACTATAGCAATAGGATTAGTTGCCACATCTATTGGGTTAATGGCTCTTATATACTCTTCAATACCAAAATATCGTCAAAAAGAATCTAGTGAGAAAATACCTAGTATAGAGCAGGTTACAGAAAGAATACCTTCTGAGAGTCCTTTAGAAGCATCTTTGGAAAACCCTTAAACCAAAAACCCTAAAACCAAGCCAGCAAAACAGCC